>WTJZ01000242.1 GCA_011524615.1 Akkermansiaceae bacterium
GCCTAATGGTTGATTCTATGAGTGATGTTATATGGTGATTATCGTTTTCTTCTCGTAACTAAAGCTAGGGAACCTAGTCCTAAGAGGGCAAGAGCTGATGGCTCAGGAACCGCTTCGATAACAATGTTATCCATAGAGAATCCAGTGCCGCCGAGGTATCGTCCAAATGATACTGTGATGTAATCGTACGCAGAGAAGTCTACACCAAAGTCTGCACTGAGTTCTGTTCCGTCGTCAGAAAACTGGACCCCATAAGCAAGATCCCATGATCTATCTGCACCCATGTCTCCTCCGTCTGTTAATCGATACACATCATAATCTGCCATTGTTGCATTTGATGACCAAGTCACACCATTTGTACCGACGTTATTGACGAGTAGAGTGGAAGGAGTAGCGTTACTTCCATTATCCACGAATCCCATAACGTGTAGGTACACGTCTTCTGAAGCATAAGATTCAGTGTAATCAAATGTTACACGTAGTCTGTTGTATTCTGAAGAGATTGTCGATAGCGTGCTTGAGTCAAAAAATGTTGAGAATCCGTATCTTGAGGCTCCAGTCGAATTGAGGCTCCCACCACTGATCGCTAGGTCAGTTGATGTTGATGTATACCATAAGCCAGGTGTATGTGCTGTCGTCATAGCTCCAACACTTAGCAATTGCGCGGCTGAACTAAAGTCTGTGGTTTTTAAGACTACTGAGCTGGCAGAAGCAGCCGAGAGGAGTGATGCACAAACAGCGAATTGAGTTAATTTATTGTATTTCATAATATTTAAGAAGTAATGAGGCTTCATTTTAGAATAGACACTGTGATTTTGACGTCTTAACAAAACTCTGAAAAAAATGAGCTTTTTTGTGTGAGGGTTGACGTCTCATCTCCCCAAATGGACTCGAGTGTTTAGTGCTGTGACGCATGATCAGCAGCGCAGCAGGTGCACACAGGACTCGCTAATGTTCGCGTTTAATAAGTGATGGAGATTGAGTGAACTTTTCCTAATGGGAACAAAGTTGGGCCTATTTTAGCTACCTGCTGTGGGCTTTTTAAACTGCTGTTCTATTCACAATGACGTGAATTTTTTACGGATGGCTTTAAGACTGTGTTTAGTTCCGTTTAGTTTTCTTTTTGATGAAACCAGTCTCGTAACTCTGTGGAGTCACCTTATTGACCTGCAGTAACTGATCTGACCTTGAGACACTAGTTCAGCGACAGATGTAGGGAGTGAAAAAAGCACGATAGTATGCTTTGTTTAAGTTGTGTTAGTCCCCTACGATGGGAATCAAGGCTCCAGCTATATGTCTCAAGCTGAGCGATGAGCGGGAGCTATTAATGAGGTGGCTACAGTTCTAGTTTTGTTATACCTCTAGGATCGCAAAAACCTTATCTGTATTCTCGGGGCTAGGGAGCGAGAAATTGACATATTCATAGTCGGTATCAATGGGTGAGACGGTCGCGTCATCCTTAGTAGTCCACGAACCGTCGAGGCTGTCGGAGGTCTTCAGGGAGTATGTCAGAGCGCGGGCTACAGTGAGCTAAAGTATGTGGAGGGTTATGAGCTAAAGGTCTCTACAGAGCATGATTTATCTTCCATTACTTGTACAAGTAAACAGCGGGAGGCTTTGATGCATTTAGGTTGGAATATTAATTTGAAAGTTTCCCCCCCAGAGATAGAAGGCTAAGTCTGGTGGGGTATTATTGTTAAATATCGTATTCTTTTATTATATGGCGAATCTCTTCAGTAAGGCTCTTTTTGACTCGGGCTCGGATGGTGTAGACACTTGACTTCGAGTACCCAGATCTAGCGACAATTTTGTCTACAGCTAATCCTTCCATTCCTAGTTCAAAGATCAATAAGGCATCGTCTGGGAATGAAGATTTAATCCTATGGAGAGCTTTTTTGTAAACAAATTCTTCCCACTCAAGCCGAATTTTTGTGTCCAGTTCTTGGGTGCGGTTATTAGAACTTGGTTCGGTACTCTTTCTGTAACGCTCTATTGTTTTATTGGTATTCGATTGTTTTTGGTAAGAGGTATAACCAATGCGTTTGACCATCGTTGAGAGCCAGGTTCTGAAACGTCCTCGTTCTGCATCATATTTGTCAATATGCTTCGTGAGCTGGATCATTGCTAATTGACTGACGTCTTCGATATCATGTTGAGGGAGTCCAATGTTGTAGAGTAAAGAATGAATATACTTCTGATAAAAATTAAAAATTTCATTCCATGCGTCTTGATCACCTAAATTTCTGGCTTTATTAATTAGGGTGTAGCTAGTGTGTACTGTGCTCATGAGGAAATGGATTTAAGTCTATTCATTTGGGGACTAAATCGAACGGTATTTGTCTTATCTAGAGGAGACGGTGGTAAATGTTATTTGGTCGGAATTATTGAGTATAGACTTAAGGTAGGCGCTTTGTTTAGAATCTTTTACGATCACATGTTGTAGCCCTTTAATTTCAACAGAGTCCGGGGATCTTAAGCCTTTAACTTCGCGAGATAAGTGTCTGTTGATGTGTTTTAGCTGACTTATATCCAGAGTCTCGATTTTTGCTCCGTGAAGGCAGCTGATTAGAAAGGGTTTGTTACCGGTGAAAATGAGTTTTTGCAACTTTAAGTAAGAGAGGAAAGAATCTTTAGAGAATCTATTTCTTCTGTAAACTATGTGTGATGTACGAGAAAGGATGAGTGTTTTTTCCTTCTCGCTATATGTGCAGAAGTTACTCTGATCAAGGTTGTTTATTATCTCGATGAGTTTCAAGACGGACTTATTGTAATCCTTATCCGTTGGAGAGAGGCATGCATCACACCGTAAGATATTAAACATGAAGAGATGAATACGATCATGTAGGTATGGGGTTAATGAGGGGATATTCGCGATAGTGTCTAGGATGGAAAGGAGCTCTTCAGAAGAAGGGCGCTTAGTTTTATCGTAAGAGAAAGCGGGAAGAGCCTTTGTAATGTGGATAAAGTGATCATCCATTTGGGTACTCATGTGAGGCAATACCTGAATGCGGTCTAATGAGAGAATAGAGCATAGGTAGAAATGATAACATGAGGTGATGACTGGGTCGTCAGGATAGTCTTTTCTCGCTTTTTTGAACAATGCGTCTAGCGATTCAATGTGCGTTCTTAAGTCTTCAGGTGGAGTTTCGTAAATACTAGTGCTGAGCATTTTGTGAAGTAACTCCTGATGTTGAGCCGTATTAAGTGGAGAGTGCTTGGTGTAGAGAGCTTGTTCAAATGCAAGAGTAGAAAGTTGTTCCTCCAGCTGCTTCGCTTCTTGATTGAGGAACTGATTTCTCTTGTTAAGTGCGGCCCAGACCGCCAGAAAGCTGAGACAGATTGTCAAGAGTAAGAAGGCGGTGCGCTTGCGTGCAATAAACTTGAACCACCAGTAGGGGCTAAATTTACTATCTTGAGAAATAGATGCACCAACAAGGTAGGCATTGATATCTTGTAAAAGTTCGTGCGCGTTTTGATATCGGTTTTTACTCGATTCGTTTAAGGACTTTTCCATGATCATCTTCAGATAGCGATCAATATGGAATGATTTTTGGCCATTACGGGAGGTGCTATCAAAGTTCTTGATAGTGAGTGATGGGGTTGCTTTTTCGCCGTATAGCATGTAGTAGAGTAAGGCTCCAAGTGAGTATACATCCGACTTTTCAGACTTGGCTTTGTTTAAGGTCAGCTGTTCAGGAGAAGCAAATCCTGGGGTTCCTTTGATTTGACCGTGCAGGGTCATCTCTCTCGTAAGTAAGCGCAGTTGAGAACTATCATCACAGATAAGGTTCTCTAAGCTGTCGCAACAGCTCCCTGAGATACCCCAATCGCACATAATAGGGGCTCCATAACTATTGAAGAGAATGTTGTCAGGCTTAATATCGAGGTGGATAATATGGTTGTCATGAGCGTATGAGATTGCAGCGCAGATGTCTCTAAATGTGCGAACAATTTCTGATTTAGTCCTGTGGCAAGCGAGGAAATCCTTTAGCGTTCCTCCATCCAGGTATTCCATTAAGAAATACGGGGCACCATTTTCATCGAGTCCTATATCATATATATTGATGATGTTAGGGTGATTTAATGACGCGATAAGCAATGCCTCATATACTAAAGAATCTTGGTCAGTGTCGGAATCGGTTAACCGAGCTAGTGCAACCTCACGTTGAGTCTTTTTGTCATAGCACCTAAAGACCTGTTTACGACCTCCTTGTCCTATTAACTCGGGCTTGATAAAGCGGTCTTGTTCGTCGAGAGAGTGTAGATGTATTAGACTATTAGCATTCTCTTCATTTTCGGCCTCGGCCATGAGCGCACTAATATTCTTATTGCGAGTGGTCTCCATGATCTTTTGCGATGCTTCTAATTTCAGCAATGATACTCTTACGCACTCTTTTTCGCAAGGTGTAGATTGTACCTGCTGTGTATTGAGTTTCTTCTTCGATCTGAGACATCGTACACCCCTCTATGTACATCTTGAAGGCAGTTAATGCTTTACCTCGATAGGTCGTTTCAAGCCGTTTACAGGCTTCTTCATAAAGATATGCCTCCCACTCAGCAGTTATTCTTTTTTCGAAGTCGCTAGCGCTTAGGTAAGAGTCGAATACTGAGTGAACGGAGGCGTCTTCTATTTTCTTTGAGTAATTCTCCTGCTTCTGGAAGTGTCGATAACCAGCATGTTTTACTATTTTTGCAAGCCAAGTGCTAAAGCGGCCTTTGGTTTTATCATAGTTGCCCAGATTCTTGGTTAACGTGACCAGTACTGTTTGGATTACGTCCTCACATTCGTTACTAGGGGTTCCAATATCACTTAGAATTTTAAGCATAAAATTTTTATAGAAATCGTAAATTTTGCTCCAAGCCTCGTGGTCATCTGTGTTTATAGCCCTCTCAATGAGGGTGTAACTGGTTTTCTGTTGAGACATTCTAAAATTTTATTGAATATATTTGTCAAACTTCTCATATGACGCGAGTATACACAATCAAATTCTTCATGTTGCGAGGATGGATTACAATTAGTTTTACGACTAGGACTAGAATTGTGTTGCTTACATTAAGAAGTGTCTTATCTTGGAAGATTCTTTTAAGTGAGGAGGAGGGTTTCAATAAATGGTATTTTGTAGTCTGAAGTTGTCATGCTCTAGGTGGTGTTAAGGGGGGCGCAGGCTCAGTTGAATTATTTGCATTGATAGATATGGTTGGGTGAGTAAAACCATGGTGATAAAAAAACCATTAAGCAAATAGCCTAATGGTAGCAAAAAACTGTATGTATTGGAGTGATATTATCGTTTTCTTCTTGTAACTAATGCGAGAGAACCTAGTCCTAGAAGCGCTACTGATGATGGTTCTGGGACAGCCTCGATTTTAATGTTGTCAAGAGTGAAACCTGTTGTGCCAAGAGATCTAGCAAATGATACGGTAATGTAGTCGTATGCAGAGAAATCAACGTCAAATTCAGCAGTTAGTCCTGTACCTTGGTTCAGAAATTCTACACCATAGCCAGTGTCCCATGATCGATCAGTACCCATAGCTGATCCGTCTTTTAGGTTGGTTACATCATAGTCGTCCATAGTGGCAGTAGTAGACCATGTTAGACCTTCATTGCCTGAATTGTTATTAATGAGAACTGAAGTTGGTGTACTATTTGAGCCGTTATCTGAAAAGCCCATTACGTGAAGGTAAAGATCTTCGGAAGCATAAGATTGACCATAATCAAAGGTTACGCGTAGTAGGTTTTGGTCCGAGGTAGTGCTGGCAAGTTGTGTGGTACTGATGACCGTTGACATACCTCTTCTAGTGTTACTAAAAGAAGTAATTGCTCCATCGGTGATTGCGAGGTCTGTGTTGGTTCCTGTGTACCAAAGCCCAGCAGTTGAGTCGGAGTCCAAAGTTGATGCAATTACAAGAGAACTGGTTGAACTAAAGTCAGTGTTACTGAATACAAGGACACTGGCAGATGCTGCAGTAAGCAGTGATACACAAACAGCGAATGGAGTTAATTTATTGAGTTTCATAATCGTTTAGAAGCTGTCAGGCTTCACTTCCCAGTAGTCGGTGTGATTAAGCTGTTTGAACAAAAGTTTGAAAAAAATGACTTTTTTCATCTGACCGGCCTTAATTTAGCGACGCTGTAGAGGTTGATAGAATAAGGAGATATAGATGTTCTCCATCTTCTCGGTAGAGAGATTCTTACTCTTTCCGCGAGGAGCCCTTTTGGGCTCTTTTGCCTAATTCATCCAGAGACCTAGTCACAAGTTGAGCAGATTCCCATTCTTTATTTTGTGTCTTGCTTATACCTGTGCAGTGAACATGACCTGCCTCAGTAGGTCTAAGGATTATATCCTGTTGGTCATACGCCCGGTCTGGAAGTATGTAGCTCTTTGGTAGACCACGTGTCTTTGCACAAGAGGGGTGATTATAGAACCGTTGTTTCAGGTACTACTCATCGTCCCAGACTGGGATATTGGCCTCTTCTAGGGCTTTTTCGACGTGTTTCTTGGAAATCTTTTGGTTGTTTACCTTAGATGTGCCTGGGGCAAAGAGGAAGAGTCTCCAGTCTTCTAGGAGTTCACCGATCTTTTGGAGTTCGTGCTTGCGGGGGAGCTTGCTGATCTTCCATTCGTCGAACCAGGCTTCCCAGTAGGGGCGGAACATGTTGAGGCGTTCTTCTTCTCTGATGAAGGGTTGTTGCGCGATCTTTTCGATGCGCTCTTCCATGCCGAAGAAGTGCTTGTAGAGCTGAAGGACTCGGTCGGCTGAAAATTGCTTGAGGAGGAAGCGCTGAAGGAGGAACTCCTTTTGCTCCTGGATATCCTCTACGACTTCTGCGTGGTAGCGGTGGTTGACATTTTCCTCACACCATCCAGTGACGATTTGGTGGCTCTCGATCAGTTTGGCAAAGCAATCAGAGAGTTCTTGCGCTGTGATGTAGAGGTCGGCGCGCACCCGTTCACAAGCAGCGTCGAACTCGCGTGAAGAGCGGGGGAGAGGTGGTTGCATCGCTCCCTCGATCGCTACGTCGATGAGGTCGGAGAGGAACTTGCCTTGTTCAGAGGTAATGATGCCTAGGCTGAGCTTGACCATAGGGTCCAGCGGTAAGTGTTTTTCTAGATACTGGACGCGCTCTGGGTAGAGGAGGCGAAAGAGGCGAATGCAGCCCATGCGGTGAGAGTAGTGGGCATGAGCAGGGTGTAGGAAGGCCTGTAGCCCTATCGACTTCTTCTCGTCAGTGAGGGCGGGGTAACAGCCGTGAGACTCCTCTGGGAGTTCATCGATGTCGCCAAAGTCCCAGACGGTCGCGCCTGTCATGAGCCATTGAGCATTGGCCTCATCTTGGAGACGCTTGGCCATGAGTTGGGCGAGATCCTTTCTGATCTTAGAGATGTCATCTCCAAAGGCGAGTTCCTTATCCCCGTCGTCAAAGACCCATACCTTAGGCTTCCACTCCTCCGGCATCCGGTGATCGTGGTGGTCTCTGGCGGTATCCCAGTTCACTCCTAGCATGTCCTCGAGGGTGAGTTGATTAAAGCCGGTAAGCTTAGCGAGGTACTCGGCAAGGGCTTGTTCCATACGAACATTCGGCTCCCAATCGAACCACTCGGAGGCGAAGTCCCAAGCGGTTTGTTTGATCGGTTGGCAGGCGGTGCGGAAGTCCTTTTGGAGGCTTCTGATCATGGTCCCCGCTCGGTCTGCATAGATGCCCGGGACACCCCAGCTGAGCAGGTGGTCAGGAAAGTTCTCTAGTTGATCGATATGGATCCCGAAGGTGAGCCCGTCGTCTCGGGCCCCAATTTCGGTACGGTAATAGATGTTGTAACGTTGCCCGCCTTGTTCGACGATATTCGGGAAGAGTTCGGCCCCCTCAGGCTCTTGCCAAATCAGGTCAGGGATACGAGGGATAAGTTTGGCCTCATTACCATCGGTCTTGCGCCAGCGGTGAAAGTCCTTGGCCGAGTGGATGTCTCCAGGGATGCGCTCGAAGAAGAAGTCGACTGCGGCCTTTTCTTGCCAAAAGTGGCCGACCTTACGGAGCTTATGCTCTAAGAGGAGGATCTCTGCTTTGACGGCCTTAAATTCATCGAGGAAGTTCATCTGACCTCGGAGAGGTGACTGCCACTTGCCCTCCTTTTCCTCTACCGTTTCATAGAGAGGGTGTGGGGGGACACCTGCTACGATGGCCTCTGAGACGAAGATGAGGTGTGATTCCTTAGGGTTCACTCGACCGAAGTAACAGTCGCGGTCCACGGCGAGGAGCAGTCCACTGAGGAGGACGTTCTCTTTACCATATACGGTACCTTGCTGTCTGTTCCAGTATGGGGAGTGGTACTTATATCGGCAGGCCCATGGAACGAGCTCTTCGAGCCATTTTGGTTCGATCTTGGCGACCTTACGGGCGAAGATCTTACTGGTCTCTACGATCTCATGAGCCATGACCCACACAGGGTATTGCTTCCCAAAGAGGCATGATCCAGGGAAGACGGAGAAGGCTCGATTATTGGTACTCTGGTAATATCGTTTTTCCTTATCCCAGAGCCCTAGTTGGAGAGGGATACCGACGAGGAGAGCCTTATGGATGTCATCGTAGGAGCCCCATTCATCCTTTTGTTCAGTGAGGGCAGGTACCTTGATCTTGAGCTGTTCTCGTTGGAGTTGGCGTAGTTCTTCGATGACCTGATCCCACTCGAGGACGCGGCGGAAGCTGAGGTAGTTCTTTTGGCAATAGCGGCGGAGTTGGTTCTTATGCCAACTTTGCTTTTGCTTAGGGCTGCCCTTACGAAACTCTTGGAGTCGTGACCAGATCTCGAGGAGGGAGAGGAAGTCAGAGTCTGGGTTTCTGAACTTCTGGTGGGCGCTATCGGCGGCGGCTTGCTTATCCGTCGGTCGGTCGCGTACGTCCATCACACTGAGTCCTGCGATGATCACGGTGATAGCGGCGGCGACCTCGCGCTCGTGTCCCTCGAGGAGCATACGAGCGAGGCGGGGATCGAGTGGGAGACGTGCTAACTGGTAGCCAATGTCGGTGAGGTAGCCATCCTCTGCGAGGGCTCCGATTTCTTCTAGCGTTTTCTCACCTTCGCGGATCGCCTTAGGAGATGGGGGATCGATAAAGGCGAACTCGCGGATGCTTGGGAGCTTCAGGAACTTCATTCTTAGGATCACTCCTGCGAGGGAGGATCGCTTGATCTCAGGATCGGTAAACTCAGGGAAGGTCTCGAGTTCATCTTCTGAGTAGAGCTTGAGGCAGAGACCCTCTCTGACACGTCCACAACGGCCACGGCGTTGGCGGGCGCTGGCCTGAGAGACACGTTCGTCTTGGAGTCTCTGGATGCCTCGGCTCGGGAGGTATCGTGACATCCTAACGATCCCGGAGTCGATGACATAGACGATGCCAGGAATCGTGAGTGAGGTCTCGGCGACATTGGTCGCGAGTACGATGCGGCGGTGTGATGAGGTGGTGAAGACTCTCTGTTGGTCTCCGAGGCTGAGTCGGGCGTAGAGAGGGAGGATATCGACCCTCGACCATTGTTGATCCTCTAGTCGGTCCGCGCATTGTCTGATCTCGCGTTCCCCCGGGAGGAAGATGAGGATGTCTCCATCACGGTCATGTTGGCTGATCCACTTTACGGCTCGGAGGACATGACTAGGGAGGTCCTCGTCGTCTTCTTCTGGGAGGAACTCATCAGTGACGGGAAAGGTTCGCCCCTCGACCTCGATGATGGGAGCATTGTTAAAGAACTCAGAGAAGCGTCCAGCATCGAGAGTGGCGGAGGAGATGATGACCTTGAGGTCTGGGCGCTTGGGTAAGAGTTCTCGTAGGTAGCCGAGGATGAAGTCGATGTTGAGAGAGCGCTCGTGCGCTTCATCAATAATGAGGCAGGAGTATTGCCTGAGCCTGGCGTCACCCTGAGTCTCTGCGAGCAGAATCCCGTCGGTCATGAACTTGATCGGAGTATCGCGCTGGAGGTTGTCTCGGAACCGTACTTGGTAGCCCACCCGATCACCGAGCTCGGTATTCAGCTCTTCTGCAACCCTCTTGGCTACCGATGAGGCTGCGATTCGGCGTGGTTGGGTACATCCGATGCGCCCCTTTTTGATTCCGGCTTCCTGCATCCACTGGAGAGCCATCTTTGGGAGTTGGGTCGTCTTACCTGAGCCTGTATCACCGACGAGGACGACGACTTGGTTCTTCTTAATCGCCGCGATGATCTCATCCTTTCGGCGTGATACCGGGAGGTCTGGGTAGGAAATCTCAAGGTGCTCAGACATGGGAGAGAAATAATTAACCATAAAGTGGGAGAAGAGCACTAAGAAATTTAGGCTTTTTAGAGATCCCCTTAAGTGAGGTGAATACACAGGAAAATATCACTCATGAGATCGCGAGGTTGCGAAATGAGGGTTGCAATTGATCATGCAATGGTGCCACCATATTGGTAATTATTAGGATGAATCAGGCAGCAGAACTCAAGGAGCAACTACTAAAGGGAATCACCAGAGCGCGAGCAGAGGTGTATAAGGTGGGAGCTGTGACTCCATTACAGCACATCGAGTTGCCTGAATTACCTGTACCTATATGGGTCAAGCGTGAAGATGTGAGCCCGATCAAGGCGTATAAGTGGCGTGGAGCCTTTAATGCGATCAGTCAACTCTCAGACGAGCGTCGTGCTAGTGGGGTCTTTGCTGCCAGTGCGGGGAATCATGCCCAGGGCGTCGCACTCGCCTGTCAATATCTACAGTGTAAGGCGGTGATCTATATGCCGACCTCTACGCCTAAGGTGAAGCAGAACGAGGTGAAGCGGATCGGTAGGGAGTGGGTCACAGTAATGCTCATTGGTGATAACTATGATGAGGCGAGCGATGCCGCGCAACTGGCGGCGAAGCAACAGGGGAGTGCCTACATTCACCCTTATGATAATATAGATGTTATCTCGGGGCAAGGGACGCTCGCTGATGAGATCGTGATGAGTGGTATGGGGCCGTTTAATCGGGTGTACATCGCGATCGGTGGTGGCGGGATGGCTTCTGCCGTCTCTGTGTTGCTCAAGTTTTACTGGCCAGAGATCGAGGTGATCGGGGTGGAGGGTGTGAATCAAGCATCGATGCAGAAGGCGATCGACTGTGGTGAGCCTACAGCTCTCGATTACATTGATGTCTTCTGTGATGGTACGGCAGTGAGAAAGGTGGGGGATAATACCTATAAGCTCTGTCGTGAGCACTTAGATAGGATTATCACGGTCACGAATGAAGAGGTCTGTAGTGCGGTGCGTAGCTTTTGGGAGACCTTACGCGTGACACCGGAGCCCAGTGGTGCGATGGGGTTAGCTGCTATTCTAAAGGATCATAAGCAGAATCCTCTGAAGGAAGGGGATAAGCCATTAACGGTCTTATGTGGCGCTAATATGGACTTTGCCCAGATTGGTAAGATCGCTACACAAGCTCGTCATAGCTCCTATAGTCAGATGACATACAGGATCCCTGTGCCAGATAAGAATGGGGCGCTGGTGGAGCTATTGAGTGGTCTGCCTGATGGGGTAGGGATAGGGGATATGCAGTATGGTTATGCACAAAGGGGAACACAGTACCCTGTGATCAGCCTCGCAGTAGATACTGAGCGGGTAGAGTCGGTACGCTCGTCTCTACGTCAGGCCTTTCCTCTGGCTGAGGAGCTGGATTCTCACCCGATGAGGCAGTATCGCATGATCCACTTCTCCCGAGAGTTGTTGACGCATCCTGAGTTCCTGGAGGTGGAGTTCCCAGAGCGAGCGGGAGCGCTAAAGGCCTTTATGCAAGAAGTGAGTGCCTATGCCTCACTGTTCTACTTCAACTATCAATATTCTGGTGAGCGAGTAGGGCGTGCTCTTCTGGGGGTCGATTACCAGACCGATGAAAACCGTCAGGTAGTGCGAGAGCTGATAGAGGGACTGATTCCTAGAGTAGTGAGGAGTGTGACTCCAGTCCATGATGAGATGGCGCTTGAGAAATAATGGTGATCACTCTCTCGGAGGTAAGGCTACATTCTTATGTAGCCTCCTCTCTATGACTAGTTCTCAAATAAGAGAGGCATGAGCAGGCGGGTAGTCTGCTTTTGGTCGATAAGAGCGAACTGGGGTGGCTGTGCGTTCGTATCCAGTCTGATCAGGGTAAAGGGGCTACGTTTCCCTACGGGGAAGAGAGTGAGGGTCATCGTATCTACTCCGATGCGATCTCCAAAGTCATCGAGCCGCTCAGTAAGTGTGATGAGTTGAGCCATCGGGCTGGAGGCATTATTTTTGACAAAGGGATCATAAGCTGGAATCCAGCGCGCTACGGAAAAGCCCTCGAGGTAATTTAAAAAGCTGTTGGCAGAGACCTGATCAAGGTCGTCGGTAACGTTTTGGCCATTCACCTGAGCGCGCCACTCCTCCAGAGTGAAGTTATAGCTATAGCTCTCGGTCTCTCGGCCTCTAATCTGTCGTTGGAATCCTCGTAGATCAATCGCTGAGAGGTTCCAGAGGGTGCGGTCCTTCCATGCTGTGGGAGTGGTCTGAATCTTGAGCGCGTGTTGGCTAGAGAGCTTAGCTGCGTAAGTATCACCAGCTCGCTGGATGAGCGTATGGCTGCCAGATTGTACGAGGTCGAAGTGAGCCTTCGTACCATCCTTGAGCAGTACAGTAACAGATTTATCAGATTCTTGATCGCTGGGGAGGGGATCGAGGGAGAACCCTGATACAGGATCTTTGGTAAGAGCGGTGAGCAGGTCGGCGACCCCTGCCTCGCTCGCGGGTTTCCATTGCCCTGAGGTTTCATACATCCAGCGAGGGTTACCCATTTGAGTGCGTCTAATAGCGAGGGTGACGGGATAGGGTTGGTAGCGGGACTGAAGCAGAATAGAGGAGATGTCAGCGACCGAGAACTGAGCAAGCTTCTTCGTGCGAAGTTGATTCAAGTCGGGGAGGATGGCTGCAATATCCTGAGGGGAGATGTTATAACGGAAGGGCTGGTCGTTGGTTGTCGCGATACCTTTAGTGACGGCGTTAAAGGTGAGTTCTTGGGGTGGGATCGCTGATGAGAAGGATGCGAGGGTCAAGGTGTTGCCTGATTGTTTGGTAATACTGGAGCGAGGTTCGAGAGAGCTCGCTTCTAGTGTGTAGAGGCTGGAGATGAGCTTATTGACTGCAGCTGGGTCTGTACGGAGCTTGAGCGGGCTGGTGATGATCCATTCTGCCTGAGGGGTAGGGCGTGTTAGTGTGATCGTCTGGGCGTTACTCTTATAAGAGATCGTGGAGAGTAGGTCGGGGTGGAAGAAGAATGGACGGTGGTCCTTGAGATCTAATAAGTTAGGAAGCTGAGGCTCTAATTCACTCGTACAGGAGTATATGCGACCATCAGGATGAGCAATGGCAAAGGTGGGGAGGACAGGATCGATACCGGTATAACGAGGGAGCCGGGAGAGAAGGTGGAGAGTGTAGGTCTCTCCTGTATCCGCAGTAAGGGTGATGAGGGATTGCTGTGGGCTCTCGGTAAGCGTAGTATCAGAGAGTTCTTCCAAAATGGTAGCTGTCTCGGCGAGGAAGAGAAGTTGATCGAGCTTGCGGTAGTCCGCTCTGACCAGTGGGTCAGAGTCAACAATAGACCAGAATGAATACTGGCGGCTGTAGGTAGTCGTCTGACCTTGAGTCTTGATCGAGACCTTAGAGATCGCCTTTTTGGTAAAAGATAGCACGGGGGTGCCAGTAGGTAGTGCTGGCTTACCGAAGATGGCAGTGAGTTGCCCTTCTCCCGACTGGTAGAGGAAAAAGGAGAAGGAGAGAAGAGCACACGTAACGAGTAGGGTGGTAGTCACCAGTTGACGTGCATTGAACTTAGTGAAGGTAATACTTCTGAGGTTGTCTAGAGCGACGGCCTTGACGTCAGGTCTGTTACTCCACTCAGTACGTACAGAGTGTTTCACTCGGATCAGCTTCATACACGCCGATTTGGCCGTGTTGACTAAGAAGGCGCGAGTGAGGGAAAGGAGGTTGCGCAGTTTATCGTTCAAAGCAGCAGGTGTTGGGTTAGGCGCGGCGCAGGTTCCAGGTGAAGGCTCCGATGAGTAAGAAGGCGAGAGGGAGGATAATGAGAGTGAGTCGGTTCACAAACTTGATCTCAGCGGGCACGAGGTTGAGCTTATAGCGCTGGAGTGGCTTCGCTCCGATTCCGATGAGTTCGGTTCTGCCAACGAGCCAGTTAATCGAGTTCTTAACGAAGTCGATCTGCTCAGCTCGGATGTTATCGGGCTTGAGGAATTCAGAGGTGGAGAGGACGATCATTCTGGACGAAGAGGAGGCGAGCGCATCGTTGGTTTCGGTTCCCTTAATGACGGCGGCTCCAAGATAGAGTCCTGCGCGGTGATCCTCTCCTAGAGTAAAGGATTGCCCATCCTGCTGGAAGCGAGACTCGGAATAATGCTGTTCAGAAGTCTCGACCAGAGCGAGCGGGAAGATGCGCTTGTTGAGTAAGTCCTCCGCAGACTCGCGGACATCGAGAGTGGTACTAACACCCTCAAAGATAGTCGATTTTCCCATAAGATCCGCATTAAGTTCGGGCCCCTTAGTGAAACTAGCAATCGTCTTAGTACTGAGTGATGGGGACTCGAAGTTATAGACTCGGTCTGCACGCTGAGTGATGCCATGACTCCTGAGGAAGGCACGTAGTCGCTTAGGCCTGCTGTCAGGGTCGAGTACGATGAAGAGGGAGGACTTTGGCTTATTCCAATAGTCGGTCAGGATCTCTAACGCGCTCGGCTCGATGTCGTACTCTGGGGTGAGAAAGAGAAGGCCAGAGGCGTCCTCAGGTATTTGGTCTACCTCAGAGAGTAAGAGAGGGTGGAGGTCGATGTTTTGATTACGGTAGAGTGCTTGTAGGGTGGCGCCGATGCTGTCTTCTTGGATACTTGTATCCTTAGTATTGTCAGCGATGAAGTAGACCGTACGGCGCTTATTCTCTAATTGGTTAAGCAGGGTGGTCGTCATCACATCTTCGACCTGGTAGGCGGAGAGCTTACGCTGCTTCTGGGCGGTTACCTCGAAGACCATTAGATCGGCAAACGGGATAATCGAGGGGCGTTCCGCAGTGCCATCATCGATAATGATGAGGTCATCTGTAGGATGTACCTTATACTTCTCAATGAGTTGGAAGGCTTGTTCTGGATGCTTGTGCGGATCAACGAACGAGACTTGGATGCGTCCATTAGACACGCGCTCATACTCGGAGAGAATGACTTGTGCTCGCTCGAAGTATGGTGAGGATTGGTCTGCGAGACAGTGGAGGGTGAGGTCCTTGCTTTTGACGAGCTCAGAGCGCAAGAGGTTGCGAGTGTACTCGGAGAGGGAGAAGCTCTTTTGCTGAGTGAGGTCTAAGCGTGGAGCAATCTGCGGGAGGGTGAAGCTGATGAACAAGATGGCGAGTCCAACAGAGAGGATCTGCAAGAGGGCAAGAGTGTTACGACCTATGAGGAGAGTCTTTTTGGGAGCTGGGTCTGACATAGAGAGAGCAGTTAGCGTTTCCAACGGCGGTAGTTGACGGTGTGGTTCGTCAATAAGAGGGTGAAGAGAGTAAGGAGGGAGAAGAGTAATAATGGGGCGTAATCGAGGATTCCTCGACAGGCATTTGTCAAATGCTGCTGGGCAGAGAAGAGCTTGAAGATATCGGATGCGGCAAATTGGTCGCCCCAGATGACTGTCACAAAGCCTAAGAAATATTGCAGGATCAAGAGCCCAATCGTGACGATGCCTGCGATGATCTGATTGGATGTCAAGCTCGAGGCAAAGCAACCTAGGGCGATGAAGAAGGCTCCTAAGGTGAAGAGGTAAAGGTGAGTCGTAAAGAGGACTTCCTTGATGAAGGGAATTGGTAGTTCGGTAATGTTACCAAAGCTCAGAAAGACAAAGACTCCAGGAGTCCAGAGTAGTGCATAGAAGAGGATACGCGCGATAAACTTAGAGAAGACAAGATGCCAAGTTTCGATCTGTGTTGTCAGGAGGCATTCTAGAGTTCCCGACTTCTCCTCCTCTGCGAAGGAGCGCATTGTGATGAGCGGGAATAGGAATAGGAAGAAGAACCAGAAGTTAGGCGAATGAAAGGTTACGAAGACCAGGTTCTCTGCGATCGCAGTATCGGCCAATCCTTTCATCGCGGTAGAGAGGCATACCCCTTCCATGAGAATAGTGTACGCGAAGAGGACCCATCCGAGAGGGGAGCTCCAGAAGGAGCGAAATTCTTTTTGAATTAGCGGGAGGAGAGTTTTCATAATGGGGAATTAGTCTTGTCTTGTGAGTTCGACAAAAACGTCTTCAAGACTAGCGCCTTGACGGTGTAGAGAGCGGAACTGCCAATTCTCTTGTAGGCAAAGTGAGGCGATTCGTTCCCGTGCATCTGTGCCTGCATCAACAACTACTTCATAAGTATTCCATCCTTCTTTGAGCCCAAAGTCTTTGACCTTCTTAACGTGGTCTAGCGCCTTGAGTAGCTCAGGGGCGGTATCAATCTTGCCCTTAGTCTCGAGTAATACAGAGCCTGCCGTGCGGAGATTGTTGACGAGGTTTGCTGGCTTATCGGCCGCCTTAATTTGACCTCGGTCGATGATTACTACCTTATTGGCAATGAGTTCGACCTCTGAGAGGATGTGAGTCGAGACCATTACGGTGCGTTCTTGGGCGAGGTCCTTAATCAGGCTTCTGATGGAACGGATTTGAATAGGGTCGAGACCATTAGTCGGCTCGTCTAGGATGAGAAGCTCCGGTTCATGAATCAGGGCATCAGCCAGACCGACGCGTTGACGAAATCCTTTAGAGAGGGTCTTGATGAGGCGACGCTTGACTTCTCGAAGCCCACATTGCTCCATGACATCGCCTAGTCGATCCTTAAGATGTGAGCCACTAAGCCCTTTAATCTTTCCTCGGAATTTGAGGAACTCGGAGACTCGCATGTCCTCATAGAGGGGGACAGACTCGGGCATGTAGCCGATTTGCTGACGCGCCTTTTTTGACTCCTTGACTATATCGTATCCTGCGATCGTTGCTGAACCTCTGGTCGGTGGGATGTACCCCGTGAGCATTCTAATGGTTGTGGTCTTTCCTGCACCATTTGGGCCTAGGAATCCTACCACATCCCCTTTATCGACGGTGAAGCTGAGGTTGTCGACCGCAACGCGGCTTCCAAAGGCTTTTGTGAGATTTTGCGCAGAGATCATCAGTATAATGAGTCTTAGAAAAGATCTTCATAAGGGTACAACTTCTTTTTGAGAATAATTATGAAAGTGTCCTAATAAGGTAGGTAATCTGTCGGTATTTGATGGAGGAGGAGTTAAATCTCAAAGGGCAAGAGCATTCGTAAAGGAATTTCTGAGCTTTTGAGCTACTATCATGAATAAAATGAATTTTTTTTGTCTGATGCAACTTTGTGAAGTTGACTTCTTAGTGTAGTACCATCTAACAAGGACAAGCTAAATTCTAGATCTAGCTAGAAATAAGAATTTCCCCCCATAAAAAAATACGCTCATGACCTCATCCGTGTCTTCCAGATTGAATGCCGAACTTCTCGATGAAAACTATGCGAAGTGGCAAGATGACCCACTCTCCGTTAGCTCAGATTGGGCGTCATTCTTTGATGGATTTGAGCTAGGCTCTGCTCGCGCAGAAGAGTTCGGTGAAGAAGGTGCAGAACCAACAGCGAATCCAGTGGGATCAGGAGATGGAAACTTCTACGGTAAGTTATTTCGCCTACTTTACAATTATCGCGCGCTCGGTCACCACAAGGCGACGATTAACCCTCTACAGTCAGAGGCAGAGGAGCATCCTAGTCTGAAGCTTGAGAATCTTGGCTTCAAAGAAGCAGACCTTGATAAGGATGCTTCATCGATCATGTTCCGTGATGGGGAGAAGTACTCCCTCCGTGAGTTGATTGCTAAGTTAGATAAGACATATTGTGGTAATATCGGCTTTGAGTACATGCACATTCACGATCCTGAGATTCGTTACTGGATGCGTGACAAGATCGAGACTGCTAATGACTCATATGACCTCACTAAGGACGAGCATGCTAAGTCTCTTAAATGGGTTCTCGAGGCAGAGTTGCTAGAAGAATTTATCGGCAAGAAGTTTATAGGAGAGAAGCGTTTCTCTCTCGAAGGTGGTGAGGGCGTAATGATCTTCCTTCAGCGTCTACTAGAAGAGTGTCCTGTAGCAGGTGTAGACGAGATCGAGATGGGGATGGCTCACCGTGGTCGTTTGAATATCCTTGCGCAATTTGTTAAGAAGAAGATCCGTACAATTCTCTATGAGTTCACTCCTAACTACACTCCAGATCTCGTCGCGGGTGATGGTGATGTGAAGTATCACCTTGGTTATGAGAAAGAACTAGAACTCGAGAAGGGCAAGGTCCGCGTCTCACTAGCTGCTAACCCATCACACCTCGAGGCGGTAAATGCGGTAGTAGAAGGTAAGGCTCGTGCACGTCAGCGTATCTTAGGTGATGATGGAGAGGAGACGAACCGTAGTCGTGTTCTCCCTCTTCTCTTACACGGAGATGCCGCCTTCGCTGGACAAGGGCCGGTTGCTGAGGTTCTTAACTTATCACAGCTTCCAGGTTATCGCACTGGAGGTACTATCCATGTGATCATCAATAACCAAATCGGTTTCACTACGATGCCAGAGGATGCGCGTTCTTCGACCTACTCGACAGACGTAGCGAAGATGATTGATGCTCCGATCCTACACGTTAATGGTGAGAAGCCTGAGGAACTCGTCTGGGCAGCTCTCTTTGCTCTTGAATTCCGCCAGAAGTGGGGGCGTGACATTGTTATCGATATGCTCTGTTACCGTCGTCAAGGTCATAACGAGACGGACCAAGCAGCCTTCACTCAACCTCACATCTACCGTGCGATCGCAGGACGTGACCCATTCGGTAAAGCTCTCCATAAGCAATTGGTAGCTAATGGGACTCTCTCTGCAGATGAAGCTCAAGGAATCTACGACAATATCTGGAATGAACTTGAGAAAGGATATGTCGAGATGAAGGAGGCTGAAGAAGCTGGTGAGCGTACCAAGTTCACAGGGTCTACGGCTGTAGAACAGTCTCCATACTCACACGCACCAATCAAAACAGGTGTGGATGCGTCCGAGATCGAGAAGGTCGGGAAGGTGCTTACAGAGATTCCAAGTGGATTTAAGTTACACCCAACACTCGCTAAGCGATTCGTACCACGTCGTGCCGAGGCACTTGCTACTGGGCAGAATTTTGACTGGGCGTTTGCCGAATCACTTGCATGGGGCACGCTCCTAGAAGAAGGATATCCAGTGCGTCTCTCTGGACAGGACTGTCGTCGTGGTACATTCTCTCACCGTCACGCAGTGTTCTATGATAACCTCACTCGTGAGCGTTACATGCCGCTTACGAATATCTCAGACTCACAGGCTAAGTTCTGTGTGTACAACAGTCTGCTCTCTGAGGCTGCTGTTCTCGGATTCGACTACGGTTATTCCCTAGGCTGTTCTAACATGCTGATCATGTGGGAGGCGCAGTTCGGAGACTTTGCCAACGGTGCACAGGTCATTATTGACCAATTCATCTCTTCTGCAGAATCTAAGTGGCAGACACCATCCAGCCTCGTTCTCCTTCTACCTCATGGTTATGAAGGAATGGGACCAGAGCACTCAAGTGCGCGTCTCGAGCGTTTCCTCCAGCTCTGTGCAGAGGATAACATGATCGTTGGTAACTTTACGACACCGGCACAGTATTTCCACGCGCTTCGTCGTCAGAAGCATCGTGATATCCTTAAGCCACTCATTCTGATGACACCTAAGAGTCTTCTGACTAAGCCTGAGGCTGTCTCAAGCTTAGAGGACTTCACTGGTGACACGAGCTTCCAAGAACTCCTCGATGATAACACCTTTAGTGGAGATAAGAGCGCGGTTGACCGTCTCATCTTCTGTTCTGGTAAGGTGTACTATGATCTCCTTGCTTACCGTGCGGAGCAGGGGCTAGATACGTCAGCGATTATCCGTGTCGAGCAACTCTATCCATTCCACGCAGAGATGGCTAAAGAGATCGCAGCGAACTACCCGAATGCATCTCAGTACGTGTGGTGTCAGGAAGAGCCTCAGAACATGGGTTCTTGGAGTTACATCAACCCTCATCTCTCAGAAGCATTTGATGCGCGTATTCGTTACGCTGGTCGTGATGGTGCATCAAGCCCAGCACCAGGATCTAAGCTTCAGCACAAGAAGGAGCAAAAAGCTCTCGTAGAACAAGCGTTCACTGTATAACTTTCCACTAATTCATTAACCTTTTCCCAATTCATTTAATCCATGTCACATCAAGTAATCATTCCAGCCGCTGGTGATAGTATCACATCAGCAAGTATCGGAGAATGGCACGTAGCAGACGGTGATATTGTCGCTGCTGGTCAAACCCTCGTCACACTCGAGACAGATAAGGTCTCTCAAGAGGTCGAAGCCGAGGTTGCTGGTCAGATTAAGATTATTCTCCCAGAAGGTGAGGAGGCTGAAATCGGAGCGCTTATTGCAGAAATCACCGAGACTGCTGGTGCGGAAGCTCCTGCCGCTCCTGCGCCATCTGCTGCACCAGTTGAGGCTCCTAGCTCATCCACGCCAGTTGATCACGTGATTCCTAGCTTTGGGGATTCGATCAACACAGCTAGTATTGGTACATGGAACTTCTCTTCTGGAGACACTGTAAATAAAGGCGACGTTCTCGTCGTATTGGAGTCAGATAAGGTATCTAATGAACTAGAAGCTCAGGAGTCTGGAGTTCTTCAAATCGTATTAGAAGAAGGAGAAGAAGCGGAGATCGGAGCGGTGGTAGCAACGGTCACTCCAGGCGCAGGTACTGCTGCACCGGTAGCTGAGCCTGTGGCACCAAAAGCGGCAGCACCTGCCCCAGCTGCAACTCCAACGCCTAAGCCAGCTCCGAAGAAGGCTGCTCCAGCGAGCGAGCCAGTAGATGAAGGACGCACGACTCGTAAGAAGATGTCGATGCTACGCCGTAAGATCTCTCAACACCTCGTAAACGCACAGCACACGGCTGCAATTCTCACGACCTTCAATGAAGTCGATATGACTGCTATCATGGAGCTCCGTAAGTCAGTTCAAGAGACCTTCGTAGAGAAGCATGGTACAAAGCTTGGGTTCATGTCCTTCTTCGTTAAGGCGGTAGTACAAGCTCTCAAAGAAGTGCCTCAAATCAATGCTCGTATCGATGGGACGGACATTATCGAGAACCACTACTACGACATGGGTGTTGCGATCGGCACAGAGAAGGGGCTTGTAGTTCCAGTTCTTCGTGACCCAGATCAAATGGGATTTGCTGACATCGAGAATTCGATCAAGGACTATGCGGTTAAAGCGCAACAAGGTAAGATCGAACTCACGGATCTACAAGGTGGAGTCTTCACGATCTCTAATGGTGGAACATATGGATCACTCCTCTCTACTCCGATTCTCAACCCTCCTCAGAGTGGTATCCTAGGGATGCACACCATCCAACAGCGCCCAGTGGCTGTAAATGGTAAGGTAGAGATTCGTCCGATGATGTATCTTGCTCTTAGTTACGATCACCGTCTAGTAGATGGTAAGGAGGCTGTGACCTTCCTTATCAAGATTAAGGAAAGTCTAGAGAACCCGACTCGTATGATGTTGGAGATCTAATTATAGTAATAGGGGCAATCGAGAGATTGCCCCTTTCGCTCTCTATTACATGTTAGAAGATAGACCACGTAAGGTGAATAGGATGTATGTCCTAGATCAGACTGAGCCAGTGGCCAATGCTCCTCGCCACGAACAACCGCCTGTATCAAATAAGGGGAGAGGTTTTGCCTTCTTCTTAGTGATTATGGTGGGAGTCATTGGGGTAGCAGCGATGTTCTACATTAAGGAGAATCCAACTCTACTAACATCTATTTTACCTACAGTGTCTCAGGTCGAGGCTTCGATTGAAGAGGAGAGTGTGGTAAAAGTGGTTCAGGAGAGACCTCTAGATTTACCTACGTTTATAGATCCTCTGGATCTTAAGGTTGATGATCATGTTGGGATGCTACCCTTCTATGAGTAAGTCAATCGCATGCTTACGATAGCGTAAGTAACACTATTCATTATATGCCTTATGAACGAAACACTTCAAGCACTGCTCATTTTACAAGAGCGAGATATTAAGCTTCATACTGCTAGGACTGACCTTGAGCAGATCCCTAAGGACGCTACCAAAATTAAGGCAGCCTTAACGGCTAAGGTTCAGGCTCTAGAGGTTGCTAAGCAGGCGCAACTAGAGGCGGAAAAGGCGGTAAAAGCCGTGGAACTCGATATCAATACGCGTAAGGAGACAATCACTAAGCTGAAGATGCGTCAAGGTGAGACAAAGCGTAATGAAGAGTATCAAATGCTCGGGCATGAAATTATCCGCTATGGAGATGATATTGATGAGTTAGAGACAAAGGAACTCGAACTCATGGAAGTAGTGGACCTGAAGAAGGCAGAACGAGAGGCTGCTAAAGAGGGCCTCGCCAATGAGAAGCAGTTCGCTACGGAGCAGAGCCAAGTACTCATCGCTCGTAAGAAGAACGCAGAACTAAAGATCCAAGAGGTGGCAGGCGATCGTGAGGAAAAGGCTAAGAATGTCGATCCTGATGCCCTAGCACTCTATGAGCGCATCTTTAAACAGCGTGGAGCAGGTGCTATCGCATGCGTCTCTCAGACAGGCAAATGCGAGGGGTGTAATATCAAGCTACCACCTGCCGATGTGCATCGCTTAATGGCTGGCAACGACCTCGTGCAATGTAGCGAGTGTTCGCGTTTGTTATACTTGGCTTGAGCGTGGACAGCTAGAGGTTAGTTTTGAGACCCCGCTATGCCGATATTTATATCTTTGTGTTGAGGCGGTGGTGTGCAAAAACAACTTTAGTTTCTCTCAAAAATGAGGTGTAAAGCACCGAAAACTTATTCTTTTTCTCCTCTGTCGGCATAATTTGACGAAATTTATTGCCTCAGGATGATGAAGATGGCATATTTTTCATATGAAGAGATTTGTATATATATTTCTTGGTTTGTTAGGAGTCACTTTTTTGCTCACCTCTCTGACTGCTGAACCAGCACCAGTGAAGGTACTCATTATCACAGGGCAAAATAATCATAAGTGGCCTCAGACGACTGCTGAATTAAAAGAAGTTCTTGAGGAAACTCAGCGATTCGAAGTATCCGTCACGCGTAACATAGAAAAATTGGCTCCCGCTAAATTGAAGGATTACGATGTGATTGTGAGTAACTGGAATCTCTATCGTCACCGTCGAGGAATCCCTGAGCACCTCCAGTGGTCTGAGGAGTTACGTGCTGCTTATATTGATTTTGTCAAAAACGGAGGCGGTCATGTAGCGTTTCATGCTGGTACTTCAACTTTCTATGAATGGGAAGATTACCAGAAAGTGGGAATCGCTACTTGGCGCAATGGAACGACTCATGGGCCAAGCCATACGTTTGAAGTACGTATGGAAGAAGTTGAGCACCCGGTTACTGCTGGGTTAGGAAACTTCAAGATGTGGGATGAGCTTTGGCAAAAGCTGGACGTCGCAGATAAGGACGCTCAAGTACTTACGTCTAGCTACTGTGCTAAGGAGTACAAGGGCAGAGATGTGTGGGAACCAAGCACCTTTGTAGGCCAGTTTGGTGAAGGCCGTACGGCTTACACTAGCTTCGGTCATGAAGTACGCTCATTTGAGAAGCCTCAACTTCGTGTTCTCTTCGCTCGCCTCATTGAATGGGCTGCTACGGGAGAAGTGACCATTCCGGCACCTGAGTCCGCAGCAGAATAAGACTTCTACATGGTAGTATAATAAAAAACGCTCACGTGGACTTGTTGCCACGTGAGCGTTTTTGGTTAATAGAGTTCTCTATTTTAGGAAGTCTTCCATGAGCTTGTTCATGGAATTAGCCACATCTGCAGGGTTGCTCACGAGACCTGCCGCGAGGAGAGCATTCTGGCTGAGTTGTGCGAAGATGCGTTGTGCTTTCTCAGCATCAGTCTTTTGACACTCAGCGAGAGACTTAATGAGGTCATGGCGTGGGTTGATTTCGATTACCGCTTTTGGTTCTTCGATTTTTTGTCCCATAGCTTCCATCATGGCGCGTGCTTGGAATCCCATTTGGTCATCAGGAGCGAGTGCGACGATCGGGCTCTCTACGAGGCGGGAGCCTGATTTGACAGAGTCAACTTGTTCACCCTTGCTGGTGTTGAGCCAATCGAGGAGTGAGTTGAGCTCGGCTTCTGGTAGTGCCTCACCTTCGAGCGCATGATCATCGAGCTCGATGTCTGCCTTGTCAATGGAGACGAATTTCTTCTCCTTGAAATCCATGAGAGAGCCCATTACGTATTCGTCTACTGCATCAGTCATGAGGATTACCTCTAGCCCACGTGCCTTAAATGGTTCGAGGTAGAGGCTACCCTTAGCTGCCTCCATTGTAGGAGCAATGAGGTAGTAGATGCTATCTTGCTCGTCCTTAGCGCGATCCAGATAGTCCTGAAGGCTTGTGAGCTTGCCGTCCTCGGTCATGGTTGACTCGAAGCGAAGGAGGTCAGTGAGTGATTCCTTGTTCTCGAAGTCATGGCAGGCTCCTTCCTTGAGGTAGCGTGAGAACTGTGCGTAGAACTCGAGATACGTTTCCTCGTCTTTTGCTTGCTTGGCGAGGAACTTGACGAAGCGCTTAGTAACGACTTTACCTAATTTTTGGACCACAGACGAGTCTTGGAGAGACTCACGAGAGATGTTGAGAGGAAGGTCTGCACAGTCGATGACCCCCTTGAGGAAGCGGAGCCATTCTGGAAGGAGACCTTCTGGTTTAGCATCGATAAGAACCTTGCGACAGTGAAGCGCGACGCCTGGATCTACTTGTCCAAAGCCCATTCTCTCCGGATTCTCTTGTGGCGTGAAGAGGAGTGCATTCAGAGCCATAGGGGCATCTGCTTGGAAGTGCATCGTGTAGCGTGGCTTATCATATGCCTTTGCGTTGAATTGGTAGAACTTTTCGTACTCTTCTTCCGTTACGTCGTTTTTGCTTTTCATCCAGATG
Source organism: Akkermansiaceae bacterium (assembly GCA_011524615.1). GTDB lineage: Bacteria > Verrucomicrobiota > Verrucomicrobiia > Verrucomicrobiales > Akkermansiaceae > WTJZ01. The sequence goes on from WTJZ01000242.1 coordinate 25,089, forward strand.
GCTTCGACGGTATTGAGACGATCCTCTCCTAACATGATCGGGTGTCCGACATAGTTTGAATAGCGTTCTACGACGCTCTTCAGCTTCATCTCGTTGGCATACTCATGGTAATCTTCCTTGAGGTGGAGAACGATGCGTGTTCCTCGATCTTGTGTGTCCTCAGCATCTGTGATGGTGTATGATCCGCTACCGTCACTCTCCCACTTGAGGCTTTCGGCATCAGCATCCCACGAGTGGGTGAAGAGTTCGACTTTATTTGAGACCATGAAGGCTGAGTAGAATCCTACCCCGAATTGTCCGATCATGTCTCCAGCAACTTCACCTTTCTCCTTGAGAGCCTCTAGTACAGCCTTGGTACCTGAGTGAGCGATAGTACCGAGGTTAGTCTTGAGTTCTTCACGGGTCATTCCGATCCCTGAGTCTGCAATTGTGAGAGTCTTAGCCTCTTCATCAAAAGAGAGAGTAATCTCTAGGCCTTTTTCTGCTTGGTAGAGGTTCTTCTCAGTTGCTTGCTTGAGGTTATATTTCTCGAGGGCGTCACTCGCATTAGAAATCAACTCGCGGAGGAAGATGTCACGATCCGTGTAGAGTGAGTGGATAACGATGTCGAGAACCTGCTTTACTTCAGCTTGGAAGGTATGTGTTTCTGCGCTCATTGCTTAGATTCAATTTTGGGAGGTACAGGCTAGATTTTTTGCTTCATGTGTCAACCCTCTCGAGGGACTTTTTCAACCATGTGTGTAGGCTTCTCGAGAGAGTAGAGCTCTGGATTTTTGCTCTTCTCTCTTGCTTAGTTATACTAATGTTAGTTTATTCATGGGAGCGTGCAATTTATCTACATTAGAGCGATTATTGAGATCACGATCCTATGGGCGGCGTTGTATACGCTGTTCCGTGCATTTCGTGCTTCTAGGGGGGCTAATATTTTCTTGGGAATAGGGGTGACGTTACTCTCCCTCTCCTTGATTACGGTTTTACTAGACCTTAAGGTTGTGGAGTGGATCTTGACCCGTGTCGTGACTCTGTTGGCGTTAGGGTTGGTGGTCATCTTTCAACCAGAATTGCGAAGCGCCTTCGCCCGAATCGGTAGTACTAAGTGGTTTGGCTTAACACATAAAGAGGAAGAAGCATTCTTAGACGAACTCGTGGAGACTGTAGAGAGCCTTTCGCGGACTAGAACAGGGGCCTTAATCGCGCTCGAGCAGTCAGTGGGGCTTGGTGATTATATGGACACTGGGGTGGAGATGGATGCCGTATTTAGTAAGTCCCTAACGGAATGTATCTTCCAACCGAAGTCTACCTTGCACGATGGAGGGTTGTTTATTAATAAGAGTCGAATCGTGGCTGCTGGCTGCCTCTTCCCTGTCTCACAAAAGGAGCTTAGTGATCGCTCGATAGGCTTGCGCCACCGGGCTGGTTTAGGTTTAGCCGAAGAGACGGATGCCGTGGCCATTATTGTTAGCGAAGAGACTGGTAAGATTAGTATCTCTAGGGACGGACATCTGGAGCTGGGGCTCAGTCTAACAGAATTTAGAGAGCGATTAGATGAGATCGTTGGTGGAGAGAGCGAAACGATCCTAAATGCGAAAAGTAAGAACCAGAGCGAATGAAAAAGTTGATCCATTTCTTTACCCACAATGGCATTGCAAAGTTGATCTCATTGATCGCGGCTGTGATCATATGGTTCTTGATTAACAAGCAGGTCGAGAGCCGCGATTCTCGAGTATTACGAGGTACTATGCAAAATGAGTCATGGACGGATTAATCTATAACGGTGTCTTCGTCGCAGGAACTGATACGGATGTCGGGAAGACCGTAGTAAGTGCGGCCGTTCTTCGGTACCTGAATGCCTCGGGTGTCTCTGCGCTAGGGGTTAAGCCTGTGTGCTGTGGTGTACGTGATGATGTAGATCGTATTCAGCAAGCTAATCGAGAGGTAGGATATGATCTCCCAGATGATACGGTGAATCCTCTGTATCTGTTGGAGCCTGCTGCTCCTGCTAGTATGAGCGTAGCTATTCCTTCGCTCTCAGAACTCGTTACTCCTCTACAACAGCTAGAGGCTGAGTTTCAACTGGTAGAGGGGGCTGGCGGATGGCTCGTCCCTGTCTGTCAGGAATGGGACATGGAAGCTCTGGCTCAAGAGTTCGCTTACCCAGTGATTCTAGTGGTGTCTAATCGATTAGGTGCACTGAATCACACCTTATTGACGGTAAGAGCGATCGAGCAGGCGGGATTACCCATCTTAGGTTATTTCCTCAATACGGTGAAGCACACGGAATACACACATGCTGAGAATACGAATAAGGACGTGTTAGATGCTCTTCTGCCTTTCCCCTGTCTTGGAAGCATACCGCACGGGGGGGGAGCTATCTCTAGTGAGGCCATAGCGTCGGCACTCGGTATAGAGCATGATGCCAGTGTAGAGCTAAGTTTTAACCCTTAGTGAGAGAAAAAAATCCTACTCGACAGAGGCGAGTAGGATGCATGGTGCGAAATGTAATTA
>WTJZ01000143.1 GCA_011524615.1 Akkermansiaceae bacterium
ATCTCTAAGAAAACCGACTACCTCCTAGCTGGGGAAAAAGCTGGGTCTAAGCTCACCAAAGCGGAGTCCCTAGGCGTCCATGTCTTATCCGAAGAGAGCTTCCAGTCTCTCCTGGCTGAGTAGTTACCCCCCTATGCTTCACTCTACAGGTGAAGCACCCCTCTGGACTCCGATACCAATCACAGGAAGAGACCTGCATAAACGACCTCAATGAACGCTCACCCAGACTGTATTCTGCCCCCATTATACTACTCGGCAGCAGAGCAGAATGGAGAGCCCATTGCTCATTGATCAGATGTAACAGGTCATCCTTCTGCGTTATTCTGTGAATACGATTCATTAGCGCCATAAACCACAGAAAAACTCACATCCAATCCGTATTTTCTCTTTGAGTTCTCTCTTATCCCATGCTTAGAGACTCATATGGGCAGTCATCAAGCATTCATCGATTACATCCGGCGAGACATCACAGATCTCGAGGACCGCTTTGAGATCAAGCATATGGCAGAATCAGGAACCCGCCCGGAAGCCCCCTCTACTACCTGGCTCTCTAAGCTCCAATCAAACCCTACGCGCTCCCTCACCTCTATCTTTAGAGGCTCATGGGGGATCTTATCTCTCCTCTTAGTCGCTTCCTACATCGTTCTTTATCTCTCGCAGCCTATAACGATCATTCAACAGGCACTCGTCAGGGAACCTGCTAGTGCCTTAATAGCACCACTCGTAATTCTCATGAGCGCTTTCCTCATCAGCGCGCGCTTTTTCCAAAAGCAACAACACTTACACACCGTATTTAACTCCCTACAACCCTCCTTTCAGCTAGGTCATCTTGGTTGGATTCTCCCGCTATCTGTACTAGTCCCGTCAGGACTCTGGATCTACGCATCGCTAGTGCACACCCCTCTAGACTCCTCCTCATGGTCTAGCCTCCTCTCTAGCTTCCCCCTTTCTCACGGTCTTTTCCTCATAGCGCTTCTGATGTACCTTTGGCTCCCATCAGCCTTGATCAGTAATCGTACTCCTCTTGGTAGACATACAGGCGTTCTCCGCTTTTGGCCACTGCTGCTCATCGCAGCCTCCATTGTCGTCACTCTTCTCTCAACCTCTATTCCTCTACTGTATCAAGGAGTCCTTACTCTAACAACGATCTGTGTACTCAGTATTCATCTCGTCACTAAATTCGTCCGCAGCTATGGAACAACACCAGAGAAGGCGCTCAAGAATGCATTCAAGCTCAAGCTTCTCCTTCCCTCTTACACCCTCGCATTGCTAGCGACGCTCGCAATGCTGGTGTACTAAGAACAGAGAAAGAGCTAGTCCTCTTTCACCGTCACCACAAAGCTCATCGAATGAGCATCCTGGTCGAACTCCTCAGTAAACTCACAGGACAGGCTCTGCATCTCTAACCCATACTTCTCGAACTGGAGTTCCATCTCAGGCAGGGTATACCATCGGATATGCTGTTCTGTCTTAGTCATCTCCAGCACTTGCTTGCGCTGCGAGATCTCGTAGCGATGCTTACGAATCAGACGTTGGCGCACTCGGTTCAGTTCAAAGTTCACCCAACAGCGAGCTCTCTTGTTCTCGGGGAGCTTGATTTCATCATCGACTAGCCATTCCCCCTCGATGAGCTCGCCCACGATCTCTGCCCACGGGATAAAAACGGAAAAGTAGAGTCGCCCACCTGGCGCAAGGAGCTCCTTCGCCTTTGCAAAAACCTCACCAGGCTCCTCAAAGAGCTGAAAAACATACGACGTCATCAAGACCACATCATATTTCTCTGTAGACTCATACTCCTCTAGCTTCACAGGCTTAATCGCCCCCTTCAGCACAGGGTCGCAAGTTTCCTCGAACATCTCCACCATTTCAGTCGCTGGCTCGATTCCTTCGATATCCCAATACGCTTCCGCCAGTGGACGCAGAATACGCCCACTGCCAGCACCAACTTCTAACGCCTTTCCGGAAAAGTCGGGGAAGAGTCGCATAATCTCCTTCACCTCTAGATCACTTCCACGGTCGCCCCAAAACGCTTCATGGAGCGTTGCCTCTAGTCCCTTGTATACTGCCATAATATTTACTGTTGAGCTTCTCCGATAAACGTCTTTTGCTCGCCTAGAATATTCTCAGCGATCTCACGGACTGCCCCCGCTCCACCACTCTGTTCCGTCACAAAGCGAGCCACCTTCTTCACCGCTGGTACTGCATTCTGTACCGCAATAGGGTACCCCACGATCTCCATCGGAGGAACATCAACCAAATCATCTCCAACAAACGCGACCTCAGCGAGATCAAAGCCCTCTGCCTCACACACCTCCTTGATTAAATCAGCCTTATTCTTAACCCTCGTGTAGGTATGCTCCACCTTTAGCATGTCCATCCGCTTCTCAATCGACCCACCGTAACTACTACTCATCACACTGACAAAGATGCCAGCCTTGCGCAACAACGTCACTCCCATCCCATCCTGCATATCATAAGTACGCATCTCTCGCCCCTCTGCGTCGAAGGTGATTTTACCATCAGTAAATACACCATCACAGTCGAAGAATACTGCCTTGATTTGAGTCAATTCCATGACGGCCACGCTATGCCTCTAGTCCTAAATAGCAATCATATTCCCAGATTCCGCTCCCTCCGCATATTTTTAAACGATTTCCTCTTGACTATCATTAAGAAATACCCCCATATTCACCACCCGCCATCAAACGCGGATATTCATCAAACCTTAAACATTACACATACCAAGTATGCCAGACAATACAAGACGACTAGTAGATGTTAAGAAAGGCGAGTCAATCGACCGTTCACTCAAGCGTTTAAAAACAATGCTTGATTCAGAAGGCATCCTTGAAGAGATGCGTCGTCGCCGCGCGTTCGAAGACGTAACAACTCGTGCTAAGCGTAAAGCTCGTTCAGCTAAGAAGCGTTACAAAGTTAGATGGAAGTTCCAAGAGAACAAGTCTGCTGAACTCGAAACACACGACCT
>WTJZ01000258.1 GCA_011524615.1 Akkermansiaceae bacterium
TCACTAAGTTCGGCATGAGCCCCAAGGGCTGCTACCTCCGCATCGGCTCCGCAGCCGAACCAATGACGACTCGCCAGATTGAGCAGTTCTTCGCCACTCGCGCGCGCAACTCCATCGGGCATATCCGCTCCCGCCGACAGGATCTTACCTTCGCCCAGCTCAAGATCTACTACGAGGCGATGAACCTCCCGCTCGGTGACCAGTTCGCCCAGAACCTAGAACTCCTCACTGATGAGGGACTCTATAACTACGTTGCCTATCTGCTTTCGGATCAACCTGGGGTCTCCATTAAGGTCGCTAAATATGCCGGGACGGATCGGGTGGATCTCATCGAGAATGAGGAATACGGACACTGCAGCCTTATCAAGGCCACCCACCAAGTCCTAGACCGTCTGAATATAGAGAACCGCACCCTCACCCGTATCACGCACAAGACCAGAGAGGAAAAGCGCCTTTACCATCCCGTCGCCCTCAGGGAAGCAGTCATCAATGCCATCATCCATAATGACTACTCCTATGAGGGAGTGCCTAAGTTCGAACTCTTCGCTGATCGCCTAGAAATCACCTCCACGGGAGGCGTCCCCCTAGGACTCACCGAAGATGAATTCTTCGCGGGCTACTCTGTCCCGCGTAATAAGGAACTCATGCGCATCTTTCGTGACCTCGACCTCGTAGAACAGCTCGGCTCAGGACTCCCCAGAATCCTCACCGCCTACGCAGAATCTACCTTCCAATTCTCAGAGAACTTCCTCCGCATGATCTTCCCCTCAGAAGAAGAAAACACGACTGCAAAACAAAAAACGTCGGGGAAAACGTCGGGGAAAACGTCGGGGAAAACGTCGGGGAAAGGCTCGGGGAAAGGCTCGGGGAATAGTTCGGTAAAAATCTTATTAGCGATGGAGGAAAATCCACATATTACGATCCCAGAGTTAGCTGTGAAAATAGGAATTACAGAACGATCAATCGAACGAAATATCCAGTCTATTCAAGCCAAAGGCCTGCTAGAGCGAGTAGGTCCAGCGAAGGGTGGATCTTGGAAAATCATCAATAAGGACTAACCTCAACACCCGCACGCTACCATGCAAGTTACCACCACAGCTACCGAAGGAACACAACTCACCTACCTAGAGAAATTTTACGCTCAAATCAACGAGACCAAAGACCCCATCCACAACAAGCTCCTCAAGTAGTTCACCAGAGCTACCAGCTGGGATTAAAGTCGAAGGAACAGTATAATCATCACAATGCCCCTACAACATACGCTAATCGAAATTCAGAAGGACTTACTCACGGGAGTGCGCGAGTTAGTCAGCTCCGAGTTCGGGTTTCCAATGAAGCCCGTGACAGATCTTAACATATCGGTAGAGCAGTTTTTAAAGGAAGATAACGATGAGGAATTAGAGAGCGTCACAAGTAGTCTCTATCTGGCGGGAATCGTGACGAATGAAGACCTTGGACGCATCTCAGAGGAAACAGTAGGAGAAAGCCGCTACCCTGGCATGATTATCCTGGCTGTAGATCTTACTCTTGTATCTCCAACCTACTGCCATCACGGCGTGGACACGCCTCTTTAATAAGGCAACTCCAGCAATGCCGGTCGTCATAGTCTATCGTTATAATGGAGGCAGCCGTATTTCAATCTCTGTAAGTGAACGAGGAGAACACGAACAAGAGTCGTGGCGTGCAGATGATCGGATCGGAAAGGTCGCTACGCTCCAGGATATCAATCTCGCGGCTCCATCAGAGATAGACCTTAGCTTATTGGAAAGTCTCAGGAATCCAGAAGTAAATACCAGTAGCATAGTAACCGTCACAACCTCATGGCGAGAACGTCTCCGTCTCCAAGATACGGACTACCTACTAGAAGTAGCACAAAACTGGATAGAAGAACATGAGAGCTTTCCTCCGATTGAGAAGTTTGGAGAAATTTTTGGCAACAGTTCGATTACAACGATTCGGAACTACACTGGCTGGGGAACCTACGCCGATTTCTTAGGATCGGTATATGGGGAAGAGAAGGAAGAGCCCTTACAAGGATTACTTAAGGATCTAGTATTAGGACAGGTGACCCAGTTTCATACACGCTACGGGTTTTATCCTGCAGTATCAGTTATCCGAACCTATAATAGATATCAAGACTTAGGATTCTTTGGGGAATCTCAAGCGCAAGAGATACTTGATGATGTCGTATTTGAGTTGGGTCAAGGTGAAGAAATTGCAGGATGTCCTTTGACGCATCGAGCTCAGAAAGTAGAAGCGTGCATAATAGATTGCATTCCAATAGAAATAGAAGAGAGACATGAGAAAAAGGAGGAATCCTCTGAAACGATCTTCAAAATACATACAATCTGCATCGATAATTGCTCGCGCACTCTGCTGGAAAGTAACAATCTAATGGCTGATTATCATGAGGATGAATTAGACTTCATCCTTGATGGTGGTAATTGTCCTGAATGGCTCTACCCAGTTACCGACTCTGTCAGATCTAGAGGTTTATTGCGTTACCTTCAAGATAAGGTTCTTTCTGGTGCATTACCTAGAGCGGTAGACCTGTATAGATATTCCGTAGATGATTTTGAAAAAATACCTTCAGTCAGGAATTCACGAGTTGAAGAGTTCAGAAAGGCTAAGCTTGAGCTGCCAAGTATCATTCATGCTGAAAAAACAAAGATGATTGGAAAGAAAAGGTTCAAGAGTGAATCAAGAGTGAATCAAGAGTGATTTCTAGAGCGCTTCTTAGCCCAAATATGCGTATAACTGGCTATAGAATGTTGATGCATTTTAGATTGCCTCAGTTGACAACTGATCTTCTATGTTATGATTACGGTAGCGATGATGTAAAACGCAACACAGTTAAAAAATATCATTTGGGCAGGCTGGATATCGCAAGGTTAACCGCGCTTACTCGTGAAACACAGCTGGCATTAATCAATGATGAAACAGAGATTTTTACATCACTATCACCTTCGAACCTTAAGGAGT
>WTJZ01000028.1 GCA_011524615.1 Akkermansiaceae bacterium
CCATCCAGCTCCCAGTCTTCAATGAGAAGCACGTTGTCGATCGTCTTATCGCTGCGGTAGCTAAGTTAGATTATCCCAAGGACAAGATGGAGATTCAACTTCTCGATGACTCTACAGACGAGACTGTAGACATCTGCGCCGCACACGCGAACCGCCTTGTCGAACAAGGATTCCGCGCTGAGCACATACACCGCACAGACCGCACCGGATTCAAGGCAGGTGCGCTCGAGAACGGCATGAATATCTGCGAAGGAGAATACCTTCTCATCCTTGACGCCGACTTCGTCCCTAAGCCTGAACTCATCAAGAAGACCATCCACTACTTCACCGATGATAACATCGGGATGATCCAGACCCGTTGGGGTCACCTCAACCGTAATACCAATGTCCTCACCCGTCTCCAAGCGATGCTCCTTGATGGACACCTCGAACTAGAGCAGACCGCTCGTAACAGAAGTGGTCGCTTCTTCACCTTCAACGGAACAGCTGGTATCTGGCGTAAATCCTGTATCACTAATGCAGGAGGATGGGAGCATGACACTCTCACCGAGGATATGGACCTCAGCTACCGTGCACAACTTAAGGGGTGGAAGTTCATCTTCCTCAATGACATCGAGACTCCAGCCGAGCTCCCTGTAGACATCGATGGCTTCAAGAGTCAGCAACACCGTTGGGCCAAGGGCGCCATCCAGTGCTGTAAGAAGGTACTCGTCCAAATCTGGAAAAGTAACGCCCCTCTCATCGCCAAAGTTGAGGCAACCACACACCTTACTTCTAACTTTGCCTATCTCCTCCTCCTCCTCATGTGCTTCGTCCTCTACCCTAACAGCAAGTTCGGGGTCGAACTAGAGGGCATCGGCTGGTGGCTAGCAAATGTCCCCGTTTACTTCTTTGGCTCCGTCTCTGTACTCATCTTCTACATGACGGCACAGAAGGCGATCCAACCTAAGAACTGGTGGAGAGAGATCCCATACCTCCCACTCCTCATGGGACTCGGCATCGGCATGTCAGTCAATAACGCCAAGGCCGTCCTAGAAGCCATCTTTAACAAGGAGTCGGCCTTCATCAGAACGCCTAAGTACGGATCCATGTCCAAAGGAGGCAAAACCTGGAAAAAGAGTAGCTACAAAGCGATCAAATCCTTCACTCCATTCTTAGAATTCCTCTTTGGTTGCTTCTTCCTCTACATCGTTCTTGATGCCTTTTTCGCTGGGAACTTCGTCGCAGGTGTACTCCTCATCCCGTTCCCGCTCGGATTCTTCTACACCTCATTTGGTTCGCTAAAGGCTGTTTTTGAACAATTAGCGTCGTCCTTTGACAACTCTTCTAAATAACAGTAAAATGAGCGCCATCATGAAATGTCTCCTCGTTCTTGTTGGCCTCTCAGCGCTCTTCTTCACCTCCTGCGCGACTCGCGACACCGCGAGCACGATCCTCGTCAGCGTCAAGGATCAACACATGCTCCTCACCAAGCACGGAGAGCCAGTAAAGTCATACCCGATCTCGACCTCTAAGTTCGGACTCGGCTCTCGTGAGGGGAGTAAGCGTACCCCCCTCGGCAATATGGAGGTCGCCAAGATGATCGGCAAAGGTGCTCCCGCTGGCACAGTCTACAAGAGTCGCAAGAAAACAGGAGAGATTCTCCAACCTGACGCCCCTGGCCGTGACCCGATCGTCACCCGTATCCTGTGGCTCAAGGGACTCGACTCTCACAATAAGAATACTTACGACCGTTATATCTACATCCACGGTACCCCTGAAGAGCGTAATATCGGCCGTACTGCTAGTTACGGCTGCATCCGCATGCGTTCTAACGATATCATCGACCTCTACAACCGTGTCGGACCAGGAGCACAGGTCAAGGTCTTCCGCGCAAGCCTCATGGACACGGAACCAGGACGCAAGTATGCCGCCACACACCGCAAGGAGATTATCAAGAGCCTTGTCAAAAATTAAGGCCGACACACGTCTCTGATAGAGAACCAGTGACTCTCCCGTCCTTACCCTTGAACAACGACGGAAGAAAGTAGGGCATTCCTACGCACCCAGCTTCCTGAGCAATGCGTAAGAGTAAATCCCAGTATTATGCCCGTCACGCCAGTGGAGCTTGAGCGCATATCCACCCACATACTCGATCTCACGCAGTTCATACATTGCAGTAAGATTGATGAAATCAGGCTTCTTGCTCGGCTTCTGTACTCGTCCTAATACGTCAGGTTCACCCTCACATTTAGCACAAGGACAATTGTTACGGAGCTTAACGTAGTCGATATAGGACTCCGTACCATCAGACCACGCAATCCCGAGATCATCTGGTCCAGTAAAATGCTGTAAGATACTTAAGGCGGCCATAATTACATCTTGAGGAAGTTATTCACGAGCTCCTTACCTTGCTTGGTCAAGATAGACTCAGGGTGGAACTGTACTCCATGCACTGGGTGAGTCTTATGCTGCACCCCCATGATCTCATCCTGATCCGTCCAAGACGTAATCTCTAAGCAGTCAGGTAAGGTCTCCTTCTCCACAATCAATGAATGGTAACGAGTTGCCTCCATCGGATTGTCGAGCCCCGCAAAGACACTCTTGCCCTCATGATGCATCATCGACGTCTTTCCATGCATCAGACGCGGCGCGCGGATCACCTTACCTCCGTAAACTTGCCCAATTGACTGGTGACCCAAGCACACCCCAAAGAGAGGCAACTGTGGACCGAACTCACGAATCACATCCAGACTGATCCCAGCATCATCAGGGGTGCCTGGCCCTGGTGAGACACAGATGTGCGTCGGCTTTAGCTCTGCAATCTGATCTAACGTGATCGCGTCATTCCTAAACACCTTCAACTCCGCCTTTAACTCGCCAAAGTACTGCACGAGATTATAGGTGAATGAGTCGTAATTATCGATAACGATGAGCATGAATAGAACGTATCGCGACCGCCACTAATAGCAAGTGCGTTTTACCGTATAACGACTGGAT
>WTJZ01000165.1:0-5679 GCA_011524615.1 Akkermansiaceae bacterium
TCTGCTGCAGCTTAATAAGACTGATTTGGAAGATGATATCGAGATTCTCAGGTTGAGCCTGCGCGATCCCCTCATAGTTACGCAGAGCCTCCTCTAGACGCCCCAGCGAATGTAAGCAACGCGCCACTCCAATCTGCCATTCCATAAAGCTTGGTTGAACTTGCAGAGCATGACGATAGGATAAGAGCGCGGCCTCATAGCGAGAGGCATTAGCAAAGCAATACCCTAACAAGCCCTTAACAATCGCATCCTCACTCCCTAGGCGCACTGCCTCCTGGAGATGCTTCTCCGCCTCATCATACTTTTGACTCTGGAAGAATGCGATCCCGAGGTTCGCATGAGCACGGCGAAAACTTGGGAGCTTACGCAGCGCCTGCTGGTAATATGAGATCGCAGAATCAAGCTCTCCTTTCTCCCGGAGGACATTCGCATAGTTATACTGGATCGAGGGAGAAGTCTGGAGCAGTGGGCTCGCCTTCAGAGTGCTTAAGACTTCACTCTTCTTATTGGACTTCATCATCTCCTGCATCTGGACGAGTAAGCCTCGCTCCGCAGTCGACAAGTTCGGTTCTAACTCGGCATTGATTCGGTATGATCCATTGAAGGAGTTAACAAATTCTGGTGAAGTCCAAAATTCTTTTGCAAACGGCAAGGAAGAAGCCGCTAGGACAACATTTATCGAGAGTAGGCTGCAGAGAAGTCGCATCATGGTTTCATCAATTGGAAGGTTTTCGTATAGGTTGCCTCTACCACCTTGCCATTCTTACGCGGTGGAGTGAACTTAGTCTGAGTCGCGACCCGAATCGCGGTCTCATTGAGGTCTGGATTATCTGAAGAAAGGAGCTTAATCACCTTAACGTCTCCCGTCTTGGTAATCTTCAGGCGTAATGAGATCTTGGCCGAGCGTCCCTTCGCGGTTCTAGGCCAACGGAACTTCCCCTTACGAATCACCTTGGGAGCATTATCCAGTTCACTAATGGCGAACTCTGTTCTGGCTACAGTTCGTACTACAGCCTTCTTAGGAGCCGCTTTCTTCACTACCGGTGGAGCTGGTAAGTCCGCTACCGCATTGGTCTGCCTAAAGGTCTCTACCGGCGTCGTGATCGAGATCTTATTAGGAGAGAGCTCGATCACAGGCTGGTCGAGAGGCGCGAGAGTCTCGACCATATCGATATCTGGCGTCGGGGGTGGAGGTAAGTCGTCCGGCTCCTCCTCGGGCACCTCCATCTCTGGAGGAGCTGGAGGTGCAGGCATCTCTACGACCTCGACCTCTAGAATCTTCATATCAGGCTCCTCATACTTCCCCAGACGGGATAGCGTCAGCAAGCAATAGAGCAATGCTGAAAGCAGGATTCCAAATATGATCGAATACTTTGCCATCTTATCCCCTTATTACTTCTCCGTCGCGATCGACACGGACTTAGCCCCAGCTCGGGTTGCAGCATCGATCGTCTTCGTTATCGTTCGTGCCTGGCATCCTTGATCACAAATCAGCATCACTGGCACTGGCTCGCCACCATCTTGTACCGTGGCAATCACTGCCTCGATCCCATCAAAACCAATATTACGCCCCCCATAGAATACCTGTCCATTTTCCGTAAGACCAAGCATAACCGAGTTACGGTCCAGAGACTTACTACTCGCCTCTCTAGGAGGCTTATTCACGTCCACTCCCACTTCCTTATTGAACACCGTCGTCACGATGAAGAAAATCACTAGGATAAAGACAATATCAATCAGTGGAGAGATATCGATGTTCGTCTCTTCATTCTCAGTCTCTCTATGTCTCGATCTCGCACTCATGACGCTTTCTTAATCTGAATTATATGTTGGGACGCAGTCTGGTGGAGTTGCTCCGTCACTTTGTCTAACTTTCGCCTAATAAAGGCATACAAAAAGGCTCCAGGAATCGCAATCAATAGCCCGACCTGGGTAGTCACTAAGGCTTCTGATATCCCCGAGGAGATGCTATCAATAGGCTTAGCGGTAGACGCGCTAGAGAGTCCTGCAAAGGTGTTTAACATCCCTGACACCGTCCCCAGTAGCCCTGATAATGGAGATAGAGCAAGCAAAACAGAGAGGACCGGGAGGCGACGTCTCACCCACGAAATCTCGTCTAACTCGAAGAGATAGACCTCGTCCTCTACGAGTTGAGGGTCACTCATCTCTGAGATCTGCTCTTGTACGGATAAGAACTGCTTCTGCACACTACGGAGCACTAACCATGTAGAAGTTAAGAGTGTGTATAGCGTAATACTGAGTAAGGTCATCAACCATAAGACAATCCCCCCTTGCTCGAGGACTACCTTAAATTCATTGATGAACGTCGATGCCATGACTCTCTACTTTGCAAGCTTACGCATGTGATTAATCACAGCTAATCCGATGCGCTCCACATTCTGTTCGACGCCCTTAGCCTTACGTATTAACAGGGCGTGAATCATGAAGGAAGGAATCGCTACGATGAGACCAAAGAGCGTCGTAATCAGAGCCTCTGAGATACCTCCTGAGATCGACTGAGCCTCTCCAGTACCTTCCACTGCGATCACGCTAAAGGTCTTAATCAGCCCTGATACCGTACCTAAAAGCCCTAATAGAGGAGCGACAGCAGCCGTCACGGAGATAAAGGAGAGTAGGCTACGTAATTGCTGACGCACAGGTATGAGCCGCTCGAAGAGCACCTCCTCTGCGACGTCAAACCCCGCGCCTAATGCATCGAGCACTGCTGGTAACACCTCAGCCACTGGATGCTTCCCATCCTTAGTGAACGTTACGGCCTCAGAGGTCTTCCCAGCGCTTAACAGCGACTCCACCTCCTTAATCCATGCTGAGCCCTTGTCACGGAGACCTAGGAGAGAGATTGCACGTAGAATAGCACAGATGAGTGATACCAATGCGATGCCCAAGATCGGATAGACCCATGCTCCACCTTTCTTGATCAAATCGAGAGGCCCAGACTTAATATTCTCAAGAGCCTTAGCCTTCCCGCCTGTGATATCAATTTTTGCTTCCACTGTCTGCTTGCCTACGAGAGCGCGAGCCTCCTCTGCGAGATCAGAGTCGAGCGAGGCAACTTGTCCAGACTTGGACAATAGATAAGAACCCGCGTGTTGCCCATCATCAGAGACAAACCATCGCGCAGGACCAAAGCTCGCCACCTGCCCAGGGACAATCGCCGCATCTTCCTTACTAACAACCGTCGGCAAGATCTCGCCTCCGAACGCATTATTCACCTGCTCCAGGCCTAATTCGATCACTGCTAATCGTTCAATCAATGAGGTCTCCTCCAACGTTTCCTTAGCGAAGACGCCATCGAGACGGCTATCCTGATCGCTTCCAGGTAACTGCTTAGTGAAGAGCTGTAATCCATATGCACGCAGTGCACTACTGAGACTCTGTGCTTCTGCACTAGAGCGCAGGGCCTTCTTACGCACCTTATTCTCATAGGCCTCCTGATCTGCTACAGAACGTCGTGCAATGTCAACTAAGCGCCTCTTGACGAGCAACTGTTCCTGCAGTTCCGTGATTTCAGTAGAGAGTGCTATGAGCTCCTCTTCCTGCTGTTGACGCTGAGAGGTCAGCCTCTGCTGAGCAGACTCCAGATCACGCTGCACCTCATCTGTGATCTTCTTATTCTCAGCCCCTGCATGATTAAGGGTGAGTAGCGCAGCGACGGTTAAAAGTGTTCTTTTCATCGGACTTGTAATGGGAGTTCAAAGTAAGCAGACGAGATATCCTTCGCCTTTACCGCAAAGGCCTTTTTCACCTCAGACTCTAGCGACTGATCCTCAGTGAAGACCCAACCCTCAGGGGATGCCTCACCATAGCCAACCCGATCACCAGCGAGGAAAAAGGCCTTGCTCAGACCGAGGTAAAAGACCTTCGCGCGGTAGGTCGTCCCCTGCAGAGATATCTCATGATCCTCAAACACGAACCCACGGTTAAACTTAGCACTGTCACCCAGGATGCGCAAAATAGCACGCATCGAATCCCCCACATTATGATTAGTGACATCATCCTGAACGGTGAAGTAGTCCCCCTTTAGCTGTTCTTGGAGTGGAGCTGGCAGAGTGTTATAAAGAGCGATCACTTGAGGCTGGTATTGCGTTATCTTCTGGATCGTGACGCGACGTGCGTTTTCGGTGGTCTCGATCACCTGCTTGAGCTTCTCGACTTCCTCATCAACGAGTGGAGCATTCTTACCAGCTTCGGCCAATTCCT
This sequence comes from Akkermansiaceae bacterium, assembly GCA_011524615.1. Classification (GTDB taxonomy): domain Bacteria; phylum Verrucomicrobiota; class Verrucomicrobiia; order Verrucomicrobiales; family Akkermansiaceae; genus WTJZ01. The sequence goes on from WTJZ01000165.1 coordinate 4,222, forward strand.
CATCTAGGTTAGCAAGCTCTTCTTTATATACGGTGAGCAGAGACTTACTCTGTTGCTTCTGCTTAGCAAAGTCGACTTGCTCCTGTGCGATCATGCGCTCAGTCTTCAGCCACTCTGAGACCAAGGATTGATCAGAAACCTCTTCAGCAAAGAGCGTCGGCACCACCATTAAAGGCAGCACGATCCGCCTCAATAAGGATTGGAGTAAGTTAAGCATTTTCATCATGTTAGAGAGCATTACCTCGCCCCAGATGTAAGATCCTACCAAGATCCTACCAAGATCCTAGTCAACTCTGAGGACAGAATATTCATTGCAAAGAATGCTCTGATCAAGAAATTGTCAATGCAAAATGAGACTTATTCTCAACAAGACATAAACTCCTCTCAACTTTTCCCCACGATTTAGAGTTGCGTACTCACGTGATAATGGATCATTATCAACACATGACGAAAGCCCCTATCTTGTCTTTCTTGATAATTGCGCCTGCATTTGCCCAGTCAATTGAGGAATATTCCTTCGGAGCAGAACCGATTACGATCGTCGGAAAGTCTGATAACTTTATCGGTGAAACTAGTTCCGCGAGCCAAGGCCAAGCCAATAATGAAGAATTGAGTCAACGTCCAGTGCTCCGACGAGGCGAGCTCTTAGAGGTGATCCCCGGCGTAATTGTGACACAGCACGCAGGTGGTGGTAAGGCGAACCAGTACTTTCTTCGCGGGTTCAACTTGGACCATGGTACTGACTTTCACGTCGGAGTAGATGGAGCACCAGCTAACTACCGCACCCATGCTCATGGTCAAGGGTATGCTGACATTAACTTCGTCGTTCCTGAGTTCATCGAGCGACTCGACTACTTCAAGGGACCTTTCTTCGCAGAGCACGGAGATCTCTCTACCGCAGGAGGAGCTGACTACCACCTCGTCCCCTACCTCGACCATGGAATCGCTAGTGTAACGTACGGCGAATATGATTATGTACGTCTGTTAGTAGGAGACAGCTGGGAAGCAGGACAAGGAATCCTCACTCTCGGTGCAGAGTTCACCCACGAAGATGGACCTTGGGATATTGCCAATGATTACAACCGCTACAATGCTTTTGCTAAGTGGTACATGGGAGATAAAGATAACTTTCTCAGCATTACTGGCCTCTTCCACGATGGCACATGGAACTCCTCTGATCAAATCCCAGAGAGAGCAGTCAATAATGGGTCGATTGGAATCTACAGTGCCATTGATGACTCCACAGGCGGCGAGACCGACCGACACACTCTCTCCCTCAAGATGAAGCGCACCGAAGATGACTGGGGGCTACGCACAGAGGCTTGGGTCGGCACTTACGCGCTCGACCTGTTCTCAAACTTCTCTTACTTTACTGATACAACTAATGGAGATCAATTCGAGCAAGACGAGCGTCGTATCTTTAGTGGGTTCAATATCGTCTATGACCGCCAGCACACC
>WTJZ01000165.1:5779-22948 GCA_011524615.1 Akkermansiaceae bacterium
GAACTAGGCCTCCGTACGCAAGCACTCAAGGATATCTCCGCTAATGTCAGCCTCTGGATGATCAATAGTGACAGCGAGTTCGTCTATGTCGGAGACGAGGGCAAGAATGAAGCAGGCCCTGCGAGCACGAGACATGGTGTAGAGACCTCTCTCTATTGGAGACCTAGTGACTCTCTTACCGTTGACCTCGAGCATGCTTGGAGCTTCGCTCGTCTTGATGTTCCTGCGGGAGAGTTTGATGAGATCGATAACAGTGTCCCGCAAATGGCCAGTGCCGGCATCACTTTTGGCGACGATCACGGATGGTACAGTGCTCTCCGAGCACGTTACCTCTCCTCTCGCCCACTCGTCGGAGAGACCTCTGTCGTAGACTCTAAGGAGAGCCTCCAAGTCAATGCCCGAATCGGATATAAATGGCACCACCTTGACCTCTCACTAGATGTACTCAACCTGCTGGATCGTAACGACCGAGACATCGAATACAATTACGAGAGCCAACTCGCAGGCGAAACTACACCAGTAGAAGACATCCACTTTCACCCTACACCTCCTCGTCAAATCCGTCTCAATGCCACTCTCCAGTGGTAAGGCGACTATAATGCTCGATAAACTCTCGTAGGGGAACGACCTCCCCTACGATAACGACCAAATCCCACTCGCATTGTTTACAATGCGGTATACAATATCAACGTCATGAAATTAATCTTTTCCATCCTAGTATTGCTAACCTCAATGAGCGTTGCAGAGCTTACCGTAGTGGACATCTCTGCTGTAGAAGTACGAGAATTACTCAAGTCTGAGGACGCCCCTACCATTATTGATATTCGTACTGATAAGGAATATCAGCAATCACACATCAAGGGTGCTCTCCTCATCGATTTCTTCTCCGAGGAGTTCGCTACTCAACTCGACCAGCTCGACAAAGACGCTCCATACATTCTGCATTGTAAGTCAGGAGGACGCAGTACAAAGGCGCTTAAGACCCTGGAAGAGTTAGGCTTTACAAAGGTATACCATATGAACAAAGGCATACTCGATTGGCTCTCTCTCCCTCAGGAGCATTGATCACGGTGCTGTCAATGACTGCCCATTTTGCGCGCTAGTAATCCCTGTGATATAAGGCGCTGCAGTCTTGGCCCATGTCGCTGCCGTCGGGAACATCTCAGCATCAGGCCCGAAGGTGCGCTGTAACATCTCAGTATTGATAATACCCGGATTCAATGCCACAGCACCCAACCCTCTCGGCAGTTCTTGCGCGAGCGCCTTGGTAAGCCCTTCTATCGCCCACTTGCTTGCACAATAGGGAGCAACCTCAGGCGAGGTCGAGCGCCCCCACCCTGAAGAAAGGTTAACAATCACCCCACTACCTGCTGACAGCATCATCGGAACGGTATGACGAATCATATTGGCCACGCCGTTAATGTTGATCGCAGTCAGCTCATCGAATTGCGCCGCAGGAATCTCCCACAACTTAGCATTCGGGTTAATGATCGCAGCATTGTTAATCAATAAATCAGGAGCCCCTGTAGCAGCCTCCGCTTGCGTACAAAAGTCTCTCACAGACTCCTCCGAAGAGACCTCTAGAGCGATAAAGTGGTGATCAGGATAGGCACCTCGGAGAGTCGCGAGCTTTTGCTCATTACGCCCTGCACCCACTACAGTATGCCCAGCCTTAATAAACTCAGTCACTAAGGCACGGCCTAATCCTGAAGTACACCCTGTTATCCAAATTTTCATCCCCCTCCATATCGTGCTCGCACTTATCTAACAAGCCCCAATCCCTTTGCCTCGGCCAAAGAGGTTGCAAAAAAAATGCGACCCCGTTCGGAGTCGCATGACAAAAAGTAATATCAGCAGAGCATTCTTACGAGTGCATCGCCTCTAGTGGCGGAGCAAACTGCGTAAGCGGGATACCCACAACCGCTTCCTTATACTCTTCTAGAGTAGGAGTACGACCGAGTACTGATGAGAGCACTACCACTGGGGTAGACGAGAGGAGAGACTCCCCTTTCTTGCGATCTGAGTCTTCTACCACACGACCTTGGAAGAGACGCGTCGAGGTAGCCATTACAGTATCACCCTTAGCAGCCTTCTCTTGGTTACCCATACAGAGGTTACATCCTGGACGCTCAAGGTACATCATGTTCTCGTATTCGGTACGAGCAGCACCCTTTGGAGCATTGTCATCGAACTCGAAGCCTGAGTACTTCTGGAGCATATCCCAGTCACCTTCTTCCTTGAGTTCGTCAATGATGTTGTACGTAGGTGCTGCTACCACGAGTGGCGCGTTGAACTCTACCTTACCTGACTTCTCCTCTAGGTTACGGAGCATCTGCGAAACGATCTTGAGGTCACCCTTGTGCACCATACATGATCCTACGAAGCCGAGGTCAACCACCTTATCTCCACCGTAGTATGAGATCGGACGGATCACATCGTGCGTGTAACGCTTAGATACATCTTCATTGTTCACGTCAGGGTCAGCGATCATTGGCTCCACGATCACGTCGAGGTCAACCACCATCTCAGCGAAGTAGTTCGCTGATGAATCTGGCGTCAGCGCTGGCTTTTCACCTGAACGAATTTCTGCGATACGAGCATCTGCCTTGTCGACGAGACCTTGGAGTACCTTCTGCTCGTTATCCATGCCCTTCTGGATCATGATGTTGATACGGCTCTTAGCGATCTCAAGAGACTCGATGAGTGTCTCGTCCTGTGAGATACAGATCGACGCCTTCGCCTTCATCTCTGCCGTCCAGTCGGTAAAGGTAAAGGCCTGGTCTGCTGGAAGCGTTCCGATGTGAACTTCGATCACGCGTCCTTGGAACACGTTCTCTCCGAACTTCTTAAGCATCTGTGCCTGTGTCGCGTGTACCACATCACGGAAGTCCATGTGTGGCTTGAGGTCACCCTTGAACGTCACCTTAACAGATTCAGGGATTGGCATCGTCGCCTCACCTGTAGCGAGTGCGAGAGCAACCGTACCAGAGTCAGCACCAAATGCGACCCCCTTAGACATACGCGTGTGTGAGTCACCACCAATGATGATCGCCCACTCGTCTACGGTGAGGTCATTGAGTACCTTGTGGATAACGTCCGTCATCGCATGGTAATCACCCTCTGGGTCACGCGCGGTAATAAGCCCGAAGTCGTTCATGAACTTCATGAGCTTAGGAATGTTTGCCTGTGCCTTCTTATCCCATACAGAAGCCGTGTGACATCCTGACTGGTATGCACCGTCAACTGTAGGTGAGATCACAGTAGCAGCCATTGCCTCGAGCTCCTGTGATGTCATGAGACCTGTCGTATCCTGAGACCCAACGATGTTAACCTTCACACGTACATCAGATCCTGCGTGGAGCGTCTTACCTGGAGTAGTTCCTACTGCGTTCTTGTTAAAGATCTTCTCTACTGCGGTGAGACCTTGTCCCTCTACTGAGATCTCCTTAGAGGTCGCGAATACTGGCTCAAGCGCTACACCGAGTGTTGCCGCGGCAAAGCTCTGTAACTTCTTACCGAAGACAACGGCATATGAACCACCAGCCTTGATGAATTCGACCTTCTGCGGGGTGAGTGCTGATGAGATATCAACGAGCTCTTGCTCGCCGTTGTAGAGCTTCTTCGCTACCGTATCGATCGTGAGTACTGTTCCAGTCGCTACGGAGTAGACTTGCTCGAGTACTGGCTCGTCGTTTTCGTCTACCACGACGTTTCCTTCTGCGTCAGTCTTCTTGACCCAGTTCTTGAGGTCGATTCCGATACCACCTGTTACTCCTACTGTAGTAAGGAAGATCGGAGAGATACCGTTCGTACCAGCGACGATTGGTGCGATATTCACGAATGGAACGTACTGGCTCGCTTGCTTACCAGTCCAGAGAGCCACATTGTTCACCCCTGACATACGAGATGAACCTACCCCCATTGTCCCCTTCTCAGCGATGAGCATCACACTCTTACCTGGGTGCTCAGCCTGTAGAGCTTGGATCTCCTTCTGCGCAGCAGGTGAGATCATGCACTTACCATGGAGCTCACGGTCAGAACGAGAGTGCGCTTGATTACCTGGAGAGAGAAGGTCTGTCGAGATATCACCTTCACCTGCGATGTATGTAACTACTTCAATCTTCTCAGCTACATCTGGAAGCTTGGTGAAGAACTCCGCCTTAGCGTAACTCTCGAGAATTTCTTTAGCAGTTGGGCATCCCCCCTTATATGCAGCTTCGAGACGCGCTGTGTCTGCTTCGTAGAGGAATACTTGTGTCTTGAGAACCTCTCCAGCTTGCTTAGCAATCTCAATGTCTGAACCGTCGATAAGGAGGTCCAGAAGAACCTCGATCGATGGTCCGCCCTTCATGTGCGAGAGGAGCTCGAACGCGTAGTCCGGCGTGATCTCTTCTACACTCGCTTCACCAAGGATGATTTCCTTAAGGAAAGCCGCCTTCACACCAGCCGCACTCGTTGTACCTGGCAGTGTGTTATAGATGAAGAAGATCAGAGAATCCTTACGGTGCTCATTCCCTGTGTCTTTGATTTGCTCTACGATTTCCGCAAGAAGCTCTCCGCCGTCAATAGGCTTCGGGTTAAGGCCCTGCTCCTTACGCTCTTCGATCTCTTTTAAATAATCTAAATACAAGCTCATAAACTTTGGCGGATTGTCTACTTCCCACCTCATAGTTCAAGAAGATTCTTAGCTTCTCTCCCTCTTCATAATCCTGATGCCTCCACTATCCATGAACCTCATCACTCATGAGACCGAGTCTCAAAAAAACATCCCACTGTCTTCTGCACTCACGGCCTCCCATTTATTTTACCCTCCGGCTTTTAAACCTACTATTTGATAATTTGCGTGCTTTTCTGTAGAGCCATGCTATGTGACGATCATGGATACCCCAAAGTTTCTTCCTTGGTTCCTCAAGATTTCACTCCCTCTCTTCGTCATTGATCAGATCACCAAGTGGTGGACTGTTCTCCACTTTTCGGAGCCGATGGTCGGAGCTAATGCCACCTTTGACCCACCGGTAGAGGTGATCAAAGGCTTCTTCTACCTGAATCGTGTTCACAATCAGGGAATGGCTTGGGGCATCGGAAACGGCTCTAACTGGGCTCCGGTAGTGTTCCCTCTCATCTTGACCTCGGCATAGGTCGGAATCATCTTCTTCTGGAAGAAAAACGGATTCCCAACTAAGCTCACTCGCATCGCTGCCGCTCTCATCATCTCAGGCATTATCGGAAACTTTACCGACCGGCTCTTACAAGGCTTCTTTTTAGAAGCCTACGCAGACGAGTCCTTCTTCACGCGCTTCTCCAAGGGATACGTAGTCGACATGATCGACCTCTTCATCCCGGTCATAGATTACCGATACCCATGCTTTAATGTCGCAGACAGCTGTATCTGCGTCGCTGCAGGACTCCTCATCTATTCCTCGCTCTTCAGTAAAGAGTACCGAGAGAAGGCGCAGTAGCCTTCGCTACGATAAGGCGACGCTCATTACCATTTGCGTATCATTCACGACAGTCTATAGTGATTCTATGAACGGTTTTGAGAAATTCATCTTGTTGATCGTCCTGATCTTATGGACATGGGGAGGCCTCTACCTTATTAAAAATTTTAATAAGATCTTCGGCCCACACCCCGATGATCCATCAGAAACGCCAGGTGCTAGGTCATATGGACAAACACAGATCTGGTCCGTATGGATTGGGATGATTGCGATTGGGATATACTACCTATTGAACTAGGACGTCGCACATCCTCCCTTGACAATTCTACGACTTGTAAGATATTTATTTCTCAAAGCAGGGGTGTCCTCTATCGGACTGAGAGTGTACGTTGCAATACGCACATGACCCTTTGAACCTGATACGGCTGACACCGACGAAGGGAGCGACACGTTGTAGATAATTTTTTCCAACCCGTCGTTTCACGACGGGTTTGTCGTATTCAAACAGAATCACGACTATGATCTCACCAGAAGAAAACGCACCAAACTCAGACGCTCCAGAGAACGCGATCCAGCGTGGAGACTACACGGGACAGTTTACCGAAGACATCGATAACTCGGCTGAGATCGAAGCTATCGAGAACGACCCGACCAACTTCCCTAACTCGACCCGAGTCTACATTCCGGGCGAGATTCACCCACACATCAATGTCCCAATGCGTGAAATCCGTCAATCAGACACGGAGCATCCAAATGGGGTAATCGAGAAGAACGATCCTATCAGAGTGTACGACTGTTCTGGTCCATGGGGTGACCCACACTTTAAGGGAGACGTTACCAAAGGACTCCCAGAACTCCGCCGTCAATGGATCCTTGATCGTGGAGACGTAGAGGAATACGAAGGTCGCGACGTCAAGCCTGAGGACAATGGATACCTCTCTGATGTCCACGCTGAGAAGTACAATGCCAACAAGGCTGCTAAGAATAAGCTCAAAGAATACCCTGGACTCAAGCGTAAGCCTCTCAAGGCTAGCGCAGGTCATCCTGTCACTCAAAAGTGGTACGCGGAACAAGGTATCATCACCGCAGAGATGGAATACGTCGCGATTCGTGAAAACATGGGACGTCAAGAAGAGTTCAAGACCATCGCGGACAAATATCCTAACCCGAATGATCTCCCACCAGAAGCATCTGACCGTATCAAGGAACTCTGCACCACCCCAGAGGGCTATGAGATGCCTCGTCCTTCTGAGATCAATCCATACACTCAGGTTCCTCGTAATGTCATGAACCACCAGCACCCAGGTCAATCATGGGGTGCCATGACACCAGCGGTGATCACGCCTGAGTTTGTACGTTCTGAGGTTGCTCGTGGTCGTGCGATCATCCCAGCAAACATCAACCACCCTGAGAATGAGCCTATGGCGATCGGACGTAACTTCCTCGTCAAGATCAACGCTAACATCGGTAACTCAGCAGTCGCATCTACGATCGACGAAGAAGTAGAAAAGATGCGTTGGGCTACTAAGTGGGGGGCTGACACCGTGATGGACCTCTCTACCGGTAAGAACATCCACGCCACCCGTGAATGGATCATGCGTAACTCTCCAGTACCAATCGGTACCGTCCCTATCTACCAAGCACTCGAAAAGGTCAACGGAAAGATGGAGGACCTCCACTGGGAGCTCTTCCGCGACACGCTCATCGAACAAGCAGAGCAAGGCGTAGACTACTTCACCATTCACGCCGCCGTGCTGAAGGCCTTCGTACCACATACCGCTAAGCGTATGACTGGTATCGTCTCTCGTGGTGGATCGATCATGGCTAAGTGGTGTATCCACCATGGTAAAGAGAACTTCCTCTACGAGCACTGGGACGAGATCTGTGACATCTGCGCAGCATACGATGTGAGCTTCTCTATCGGTGACGGACTCCGTCCAGGATCGATCGCAGACGCAAACGACTACGCACAACTCGCAGAACTAGAGATCCAAGGTGAACTCACCAAGCGCGCATGGGCAAAAGGATGCCAGGTCATGAACGAAGGTCCAGGCCACGTTCCAATGCACCTCATCCAAGAGAACATGCAGAAGCAAATCGAATGGTGTCACGAGGCTCCATTCTACACGCTTGGCCCTCTCACCACTGACATTGCTCCAGGTTATGACCACTTCACCTCTGGAATTGGTGCAGCTCAGATCGGTTGGTACGGTTGTGCCATGCTCTGTTATGTGACTCCTAAGGAGCACCTCGGCCTCCCTAACCGCGATGACGTTCGCGAAGGGGTTATCACCTACAAGATCGCAGCACACGCGGCTGACCTCGCCAAGGGGCACCCTGCAGCTCAGATCCGTGATAACGCTCTCTCCAAGGCACGATTCGAGTTCCGTTGGCGTGACCAGTTCGCTCTCGGTCTAGACCCTGCACGCGCAATCTCATTCCACGATGAAACTCTCCCAGCTGAAGGTGCTAAAACCGCTCACTTCTGCTCGATGTGTGGACCAACATTCTGCTCGATGAAGATCACCGCAGATGTGCGAAAATACGCAGAAGAGCAAGGCGTCGTGTAACGATCAAAAAATATAAATACGACAAATAATTAAAAAAGCGCACTGTTACCAGTGCGCTTTTTCGTTAACTAATTATGAAAAACAATACGTTGTTGCTAGTTAACAAAATCAGAGTTCATGACTTTACACCAGCCTTTTATGAAATCTTTTATGAATTGTTCTGATCCATCTGCACTCGCATAGACTTCGGCAATCGCTCTGAGCTCAGAATTAGCCCCCACGATGAGATCAACACGTGTTCCAGTCCACTTCATTTCCCCTGTTTGGCGACATTTCCCCGCAAAGGCGGATCCATGAGGGCAGAGAGCAGACCAAGTCGTCCCCATATCCAAGAGGTTCACGAAGTAATCATTAGTCAGTGTGCCCACTTGCTCTGAGAATACTCCATACTCTGAGTCATCCACATTCGTCCCCAACACTCGCATTCCACCAAGGAGGACAACCATTTCCGCAGGCGTCAACCCAAGGAGCTGCGCCTTATCCAAAAGCATCTTCTCTGCAGGAATCGCGTATTGCTCCTGGAGATAATTACGGAATCCGTCAGCCTCGGGCTCTAACATAGCGACAGAATCAACCTCTGTTTGCTCCTGAGTAGCATCCCCTCGGCCTGAGGCGAATGGAACTGCAATCTCACCTAGACCTGCGCGTTCTAAGGCTTGCTCAATTCCGACATTCCCACCCAGAACGATGAGATCAGCGATCGAGACGGGGAAGTTCACTGTAGCCTGAATCTCATGATAAACCGCTAGAACCTTCTCTAATTGCGCAGGCTTATTGACTGCCCAGCTTTTCATCGGTTCTAGTCGAATTCTTGCCCCGTTCGCTCCGCCTCGTTTATCCGATCCTCGATAAGTCGACGCGGACGACCAAGCAGTATAGACGAGTTCAGAAGTAGTTAAGTCCGACTTATCGATGAGGATCTTGAGCTCGCCCGCTTCCTCTACCGATAACTCACGGCCTGCAGGAATCGGATCCTGCCAAATCAGCTCCTCACTAGGCACATCAGCTCCCAGATAATTCGTTACTGGTCCCATGTCCCGATGAGTCAGCTTAAACCAAGCCCGTGCAAACGCATCCGCAAAGGCCTCTTGATCTTCGGCAAATCGTCGCGAAATCTCACAATAGATAGGATCCTCTCGTAAGGCGAGATCACTCGTAAACATGATAGGTGCATGCGCTACCCCCTCTTGGTGAGCATCCGGCACCGTTCCCGCTCCTTGGCCATCACGAGGAATCCATTGGAATGCTCCTGCAGGACTCTTCGTCAGTTCCCACTCATACCCAAAGAGGTTTTTGAAGTACCCATTAGACCACTGAGTCGGCGTATTAGACCATGCCCCCTCTAGACCACTGGTAATTGTGTCCTCGGAGTGTCCCTTTCCCATCGAGTTTCGCCATCCTGTACTTTGCTGCTCGATTGGTGCTCCCTCAGGAGCTGGACCGACATGCTCCTCTGGATTCCCCGCACCATGCGCCTTACCAAAGGTATGACCTCCAGCAATTAATGCGACCGTCTCCTCATCATTCATCGCCATGCGACCAAAGGTCTCACGAATATCTCGAGCCGAAGCCAAAGGATCGGGGATTCCATTCGGCCCCTCCGGATTCACATAGATCAGTCCCATCTGCACTGCCGCTAGAGGTGACGCGAGCTCTCGCTCTCCAGAATAGCGCTCATCCGCGAGCCACTCTCCCTCTGGCCCCCAATAGATGTCTTCTTCAGGTTCCCATATATCCTCCCGTCCACCACCAAAGCCAAAGGGCTTTAACCCCATGGACTCGAGCGCACAGTTACCCGCGAGGATCATCAGGTCAGCCCATGAAATCTTCTGTCCATACTTCTGCTTGATAGGCCACAGGAGTAGTCGCGCCTTATCAAGATTCCCATTATCAGGCCAACTATTCAGTGGAGCAAACCGCATCGATCCAGTTCCCGCGCCACCACGCCCGTCTGCCGTTCTATACGTCCCTGCACTATGCCATGCCATTCTGATAAAGAATGGCCCATAGTGCCCATAATCTGCTGGCCACCAGTCCTGAGAATCAGTCATCAGCGCAATGAGATCCTCCTTAACCTCCTCCAGATCTAAGGAATTGAAGGCTGCTTGATAATCGAAGTCCGCATCCAACGGAGATGACTTCTCACTGTGTTGCTTCAGAATTCCTAAATCCAACTTCTCAGGCCACCACTCTTGGTTGGTCTTCTTAAGTCGCGAATTACTCGGCATACTCGATCCGTGATTAAAGGGACACTTACCACCTTCATTTTTATTTTGATCACTCATAATTATTTTTAATGCATTATACACACAGTAACGTAATTTAAAAATACATATACACTATACCATATATAGGATATAGCTATGGAAGAATATGGACACCCAACGCATCAAATACTTCCTCTCAGTCTACCAAAAGGGGTCCTTCTCACGCGCAGCGATCGCATGCCACATCTCACAACCATCTCTCAGTAATCAGATCATCAAGCTGGAAAATGAAGTCGGCGGCACTCTCTTCACTCGTGATCGTAATGGAGTCACGCTCACTGAACTCGGCGAGGGCTTCCTCCCTCACGCCCAAGCCATCATGTCGGCGGTCATTAACGCCTATGAATTCACCGAGCATACACAATCGGTCCTCCAACGACCGATCCGTATCGGGGCGATTCCTACCATCGCGCCCTACCTCCTTCCGTCTCTCCTCGAATGCATTAAGAAACATCACCCAGAAGCCGAATTCGATATCCTAGAGGACACTACCTCTGCACAGTTAGAGGCCTTTCGTAACAGACAACTCGACTTCAGCCTCATCAGCCCCCCTACAGAACTCGATCCCCAGCTCACGCACTTAGACCTCCTGCAAGACGAACTCCTCCTCACTCTACCAGAAGATCACCCCAACAGTGACGACTCCGCAGTCAAACTCTCCGACCTAACGCGTGACCACCTCATTCTCCTTAATGATGAGCACTGCCTCTCTCAACAGACTAGAACCTATTGCAAGAGTGTCGGAGCTCAGGCCGCAGTCTCCGTCCGGAGTTCACAGATCTCGACCCTACTCGGATTCGTCGAGGCTGGACTAGGCTACACCTTTACCCCCTCCCTAGCGTGCCCTACCTTTCAGAACCGTCGCGTCACGTACCATAGCCTCTCGCCCACCCCGTATCATCGCCTCATTAGGCTCGCTTGGCATCGGGACAATGAGAGCTCTCTGACTCATCACCTTCTGCTACCAACGCTCCAATTATGGTCTCGTCATCTCACTAAGCAATCGCTCTAGCGAACCTCCATTACTCAGGTATCAGATCACCTGTATACTTTAATACATCTTCCAACAAGTTAGCCCCGGGAGCACATCTCAGAGCCATGCCATCTAAGTACATCAAGCTCTTGATCACCGGAAAGGCGCCCTCTGGGAACTCCATGCCAGAATGCACGCAGAGCTTAACCGTCTCCATCATCTGATAGGTAAGACTACTTTTCCCACTCTCAAAGCCGCTATACAGCTTGGCAAAACTCTCTCGATAATGAGCTTCATTACGGGGTGGTGTCAGCGCGAGAGACTGCATCACCGTGGCGGCAGAAATGTAGTCCTGTTTCCCTAGCTCACCAAGGAACAGCAATAACCCTTGGGTAAAGCCAGCATCTGCCACCTCGATATTAGCATTGTCAATAAACCAAAGCTGATCCCCCTGATAGAAGATGTTTCCTGGATGTAAGTCACCATGGAACTCTCCGCGCAGGAATAAGAAGTAACCCTGAGTACGAAAGAGATTCAGCAATTGCTCATACTGGAACGCTCCATTCTTCAGCCCCTCCGATACACTCTGCACCGTCACTCGTTCACTGACAAAAACCTGAGATGAACTCAAGTCGTCGTAAACCTTGGGAAACGCTAAGCGCTGCAAGTGAGCTAAGTGATGAGCCTGGTCTCGGAGTGCTTTAAGCCGCTGTGTGCCCTCCGCCTCATTGCGTAAGTCAAGCTCTGTACGAGTCAGCCGAGCAATCGTCTCAATCGTTCCCATCGGGTCTGCGAGCCGCTTTAGCTTAGGGTAAAAGGTCAGCGCACATCGGGCGAGCCACCTTACCGCTCCGAGATCCTTCTCGAAGTCTTCTTGCGCTCTAGGCTTGATTACCTTGACCACCACTTGCTCCCCATTGGCTAGCGTCGCAGCATGTACCTGCCCTAATGACGCAGCGGCTAGAGGCTGCTCAGAGACCTCGCTAACTTGCTCCCAAAACAACTCAGGAGCCCCTTCGCGCAACAACTGCTCAACCGTAGACCAAGGTAGAGGACGAGTCTGCTCATAGAGCGCCTGCAACTGCAGACAACGCTCCGTCCCAAGGAGATCGGACCTCACCGCATACATCTGCGCGATCTTCACCGCTAGCAGTCCCATGCGCTCGATCTTATCGACCTCGATCTCCCTCTTACTAAACAATAATCGGAAGAGTGAAATAAACTTAAGCGCCCGTATCATCATTTAAGCTAATCCGACTCAGACACTTAGCAACTGAATAGTTTGATCCAGCCATTAGACCGCACCCTAAACTCGATACGATCCAACGTGCTCTCATCATCAGGATCACTTCTGCACTTTTTCAAAGAATGGAGCCAGTCTCTCCATCAGTTTGCCCTGCGCGTTTTGAGCCTCGAGCATCCCGATACGAGCCCCCTCTTGCATCAAGGCTGGACTCTGCTTGATAAACTTTTGTCCCACTGCAGTATTGTAAAAGGCGATCACCTCCGTGAGCTCCTCATCTGTAAAGCTATCTCGGTAGAGCTGCTTCATCTGGTTCACCATGCCCTCCTGATCAATGTCCGTCTCGAACCAGGTCTTAAAGATCGCCTGCAGTTCCTTCTTCCCTTCTGCATCCAATTGCAACTGTGCCGCCTGCTGTTCAATCATCGGCATCATCGCCTCAAACCCACCAGTCAACTGCTTCTGCATATCCATCACCTCGAAGAGATCGTCCACCGTATCCGCCTTAACTGCAGACAATGAACAGACCGCAAACAACATCACCTTAGCAAATTTCATGTTTTTCATATTCTACAGGAATAGATCCCAATCCTACACGACCGTCAATGCTCAAACACGCCCCCTGCTACACGTAATTCACGCCTCACACACTCTCTCTCAGGTGAAAATCCAAGACAAGAACACGGCTTCATCTCCTATTCAGGAAGCATCATTATTATACGCCCATCACAAACGCACTGATGTCGTACTGACAACAAGCGCCCATCCAAAACCGCAAGCTGCTTTCCAATACATACTCAAACCATGACAAAAATACTAAACACCCTACTCATATTATGTTGTTGCGCCCAAGCGAATACATGGATTCGAATCGGATACGTTTATCCCAGTGATACACGTGACCGCTATGGCTCCGATACAGCTGCAGCTGCAGATATCGCAGCCAAGCACTCATTTGTCCAAACCGCATTCAAACGCTCAGGCACTCAGACTCGTATCTCAGCCCTCAGACTAGCCAGAGTAAACAGTAATATGACAACTGCCACTGACACTCTGTCTCAGATGTATGATTTCATCGACAACATTCGTACGACCTTCGTGTGGCCATACCAATTTGCTCAAAGCAGAGTTCGCTGGGACTGGGGTAAACGCGGGGCAAATTATGCCTCTCGTAATGAGCTAAGCCTAATGTGCTTTGTCAGTCCTCTTGAATCTGGAATCTGCTACGGTCAAGCCTACGGTCCTTGTAGCCTAGTGAAATACAATAGCCCTGCTGGAATCTACACTCACGAGATCGGACATAACTTCACACTTGCTCACGGCACGGGTGGTTATGTCAAAAATGACGAAGACGCAGACCTCAGTGAATCTGAATTCTACGCATCTAACCTAAGTAACAATAAGAGAACAGGCATGGCAGGAGCCAGTGAAGCATACAGCATAGCACGTTACTCTAACCCTAACCGTACCTATTCTGGTTACCCATACGGTACCGCCGACCGTAATAACGCCTCGATCATTCGTACAACTCGTACATCTGTTCGAGCATACAAGGACGCTTGGTAAGCTACAAGAGGCGATCCCTCATACTTTTCTCTCCCTCCGCACCACATATGGAGGGAGTTTTTATTTCCTCCATTCCACTGACTCATCTCGATAACCTTAGTACTTCTTATCAATCGTACTCATCTCAAACTTAGGTTTGACTCTCTACCCGTTCCCCCGTATAGCTTCCGTCCCTTATAGGGTTCGAACGAAATTTACTATGGGCAAAACACTTTACGAAAAGGTATGGGACGCGCACAACGTAGGCACGTTGTCTGACGGTCGCACGCAGCTATTCATCGGTACTCACTTGATCCACGAGGTCACCTCTCCACAGGCATTCGGTATGCTTCGTGACAAAGGCATCAAGGTGAAGTACCCACACCGTACATTTGCGACGGTTGACCACATCGTACCTACCGACGATCAATCTAGCCCACTCAAGGACCCTCTCGCTGAGGCGATGCTCCAGGAGATCCGCAAGAATGCTGACGAGTTCGGCATCACCTACTTCGACCTCGCTTCAGGTAAGCAGGGTGTTGTACACATTGTAGGGCCAGAGCAAGGCATCACCCAACCGGGGATGACCATCGCATGTGGTGACTCTCACACTGCGACTCATGGTGCATTCGGTGCGATCGCATTCGGTATCGGTACGACCCAAGTTCGTGACCTCCTCGCGACCCAAACAATGGCAATGGCCAAGCTCAAGGTGCGTAAGATCAAGGTAGACGGAGAACTCCGCCCAGGTGTCTACGCTAAGGATGTCTCCCTTCACATCATTCGTCTCCTCGGTGCTAAAGGTGGTATCGGCTACGCATACGAATACTGCGGCAGCACGTTCGAAAACTTCTCTATGGAAGAGCGTATGACCGTCTGTAACATGGCGATCGAAGGTGGAGCTCGTTGTGGATATGTGAATCCAGATGAGACGACATTCGAATACCTCAAGGGACGTCCATACTCTCCATCAGAAGATCAATGGGACGAGGCTGTAGCAAAGTGGAAAGCATTTGCTTCTGACGCTGACGCGACATACGACGACGTTGTAGAGATCGACGCATCAGAGATCGAGCCAACCGTTACATGGGGTATCTCACCTGACCAAGGTATCGGTATCGGAGAGAGCATCCCTGACCCTGCTAACGCGACTTCAGACGCGGAGAAGGCATCCTTCCAGGACGCACTCGACTACATGAAGCTTCCTGCAGGCGCAGCGATCAAGGGAACTAAGATCGACGTAGCATTCCTCGGATCATGTACAAATGGTCGTCTCTCAGACTTCCGCGAGGCTGCTAAGTACCTCAAGGGACACAAAGTAGCAGATGGCATCAAGGCAATCGCCGTTCCTGGTTCACAGATTACCGCGATCCAGTGTCAACAAGAAGGAATCGACAAGATCTTTGAAGAAGCAGGCTTCGAGTGGCGTGCAGCAGGATGCTCTATGTGTCTCGCGATGAACCCAGATAAGCTCATCGGTGATCAGGTCTGTGCATCGTCCTCTAACCGTAACTTCAAAGGGCGACAAGGTAGTTCTATCGGACGTACCGTCCTCATGTCTCCAGTCATGGTTGCAGCTGCTGCAGTCAAAGGTGAACTCGCAGACGCTCGCGAAGTATTCGGCGTTGCATAATCATTATAACCTCTAAATTTCTATCCCATGTCAGCTATTACAACAGTAACAGGATCTGCAGTACCAGTACTCGGTAACGACATCGATACTGACCGTATCATCCCTGCTAAATTCATGAAGTGTGTCACGTTCGATGAACTCGCTCCAGGCATGTTCTATGACGTAAAGGTCAACCCAGAAACGGGTGAAAAGACAGACCACCCACTCAACGACCCTAAGCATGCAAATGCATCGATCATCCTCTCTGGTGAGAACTTCGGATGTGGCTCCTCTCGTGAGCACGCTCCTCAGTCGATCTACCGTAGTGGATTCCGCGCAATCATCGCAGAGTCATTCGCAGAGATCTTCTTCGGTAACTCTACGACCCTCGGTATGCCATGCGTATGCGCCTCTCGTGAGGACATCGCTGCTCTTACTGCATTCGTAGAACAGAACCCTGACGAACAGATCAACATCGACCTCGAGAACCTCAAGGCCACATACGGAGAGGTAACGATCGAACTCACCATGCCAGCATCCGCACAGGCCGCTCTCACCAGCGGTAAGTTCGACCCACTCTCAGAGCTCATGGCTAACAACGCAGCTATCGAGGCTGTAGCCGAAGCTCTCCCATACGTCTAATCGCATTCTCCCAACTATGGGAGATGCCGTTATACAAAATTAGTAAATCTCATACTAATCACAAACAAACCTTACATTTATTAAAAGATGTAAGGTTTTTTATTGCACGAATCAATCTTCCCCTCTTAAATCTAGCGCAAGAATAATTATCATTATGTCATCTACGCCTACAGATAGTCATCAGAACCCCCTCCAACATATCGCAATCATTATGGACGGCAATGGCCGGTGGGCCAAGCACAGGGGACTCCCAAGAGTAGAAGGACACAAGGCCGGTGCTGAGTCAGTACGTGCAATCGCACAGGCCTGTATCGAGCGCCAGATCCCATACCTCACCTTATACGCCTTCTCCTCAGAGAACTGGAAACGCCCTCGCCATGAAGTCGATGCTCTCATGACGCTCCTAGAACGCTTCCTGAAGACGAAGCAAAAAGAGTTCCACCATCAAGGTATCCGTATCCACGCCATCGGACGTCTAGACCGCCTCCCACCAAAGACGCGCAAGGCCCTAGAGGACACCATCGAGAGCACTAAGAACAACACCAAGCTTAACCTTGTCCTCTCCCTCTCCTACGGAGGCCGTGAGGAGATCGTAGACGCCACGAGAGACATCGCGATGAAGGTCGCAGCTGGCAAGATCAGTATCCAAGAAGTCGATAACGAACTCTTCGCCAATCACCTCTACACTGCGGATATCCCAGACCCAGATCTGCTCATTCGTACTTCCGGTGAGATGAGACTCTCTAACTTCCTCCTCTGGCAACTCAGCTACTCTGAGATGTATGTCACCAAGGTGAACTGGCCAGACTTCAAGGAAGAAGAGCTCGCTAAGGCGATCGACTCTTACATGCAGCGTCACCGCCGCTATGGTAAGGTCTA
>WTJZ01000165.1:23048-27500 GCA_011524615.1 Akkermansiaceae bacterium
ACCTTATCTCCGACCTTCTTATCCTTAAGGTTAGTCGCCACAAAGGTGTGAGGAGTAATCCAAAAGATAGCACTCGTCTCCGTCAGCTCAGCCATCGTAAGAGAGATCCCATCGAGACAGAGCGCCCCCTTGGCGATACAATACTTATGCACAGAGGCAGGTACCGCTACTTCATATCGGTGATCCTGTCCGACCTCAGAGAGGTCGAGAATCTCACCGAGATCATCGACGTGCCCTTGCACAAAGTGTCCTCCCAGTCGATCACCAACCGCGAGCGCACGCTCCAGATTAACGATAGATCCTTCTACCAGCTCGCCTAGAGAGGTCACCGCTAATGTCTGTCGTAAGAGATCAAACGAGAGAGTCTGATCATCAAACTCTACTACAGTCAGACAACAGCCATTGATCGCTACGGAATCTCCAAGCTTCACCTCTGCTGAGAAAGGTGCGGAGACGACCAGACGAGCCTGCTCTCCGCGTTCTTCTAGCGTGATAACGTGACCGATAGCTTCTACTAATCCGGTAAACATACGTAACGATTAGTGGTGAGCCTTGTGATCATCGTGAGCAGCAGCATCGTGACCATGACCGTGCCCAGCCTCATGAGTCTCCACATGCTCAACATGGTCACCGTGATCATCATGATGACCAGCATCGTCCTTCATCCCTGCAGATGGAAGGAGCATAAAGGCGGCCCCCATAATAATCGTCGGGATAATCGCACCTGCAGCAAGACCAGCAGGCTTCACCCCTCCAGGGAAGAATTTACCGAGGATCGACTGACCAGCAGGGTTCGGAGCATTCGCAATAACGGTCAGACCGCCACCAGTAACAGCACCTGCTACTACTGCGTACTTAGCCATGCCTCCAAGACCTGGAGCCTGAGAAGCAAGGAAGGTAATTGCGGCGTTGTCGTTGAATGCGGTCAATACAGTAGAACCGATCATGAGGATCCATGCATTGTCAATAGAGGTGAGGAGAACCTCGATCCACCATGCTTGACACTTACCGTGAATCACGAGAGAGGCGAGGAAGAAGCCTACAAGGATCGGAGACTTCATCTTAATGTCGTTCTGGTGTTGTGCAGTCGCTTGTGAGAACGCGATCATAAAGAGGAATCCACCGATGAAGAGTGGTGGGTAGTGTGCCATAAGTACGGTCCACGCGAGGAAACCAAGGTGTACGACTGTCACCCATGTCGGGATCGCATCTTCACGCTCATCCCATGACTTCTTCTCGTCGGCAGCTTTATCAGCACCACCGAGCTTAGCGAACTCGCCCTTGAAGTAGAAGAAGTAGAGTGAGTTAGCAAGGAGGATACCGACTACAGCCTTCCAACCATAGTTCAGGAACATGAAGTCCATTCCCCAGTGCCATACAGATGCCACCATGAGTACAGGAGGCGCAGCAAAGTGTGTGAGCGTACCACCTACTGAAATGTTCACAAAGAGAAGACCAAGCGTCGCATATCCAAACTTAGCCGATGGCTTCTTCTCGAAGAACTTCTTACCAAGAAGCATCGCCGCGATCGTCATAGCCGCAGGCTCTGTGATGAATGATCCAAGGATCGGAGTAATGGTAAGCGCTGAAAACCACCATGCCGCATCACTACCTCCGAAGAGACTGGCAACCTTATTCACCACCATCTCAGCAAAGCGTACCACTGGACGTGTCGCCGCGATCGCCATGATGATGATAACGAAGAGTGGCTCCGTAAAGTTCACATCATGCGAGAGGTAAGCCTGAAGCTCTTGGACTCCAGCCCATGCATTTCCATCTGCAAGGCCGAAGAAGTAAATAATCGCACCCATAAGTGCAAGAACCCAGATCCCGAAGACAGCCTCCACTTCTCCGAGGAAGTGGAAGAGATGATACTTAAAGGACTCGTGCCCCTTAGCTCCATCATATGGCTTATCCTCCGCTCTAAGCTTGAGCTTCTTGATCGTTTCTTTATGCTCCTTCTTGATCTTATTCGCGATGTTAAGGAAGGTACTCGCTAGGAATGTATGAATGATCGCGAGTAGGAAGATCACGGTAGCGGTTACGTTAAACGCCCCTAATCTACCCTTTGTACGAGCCGAGAGCTTTTCACCAATGGAGCCTTCGATCTTCTCGTATGCTTGGAGTGGTTTTGGGAACTTAGCATACTGATCATGCTTGAGACCGAGCTCAGGATTTTTATGCGCTACATAAGCAGGCTCCTTGCTCGCCGCATTTGCCAGCGACGTGAATCCCATCACAAGTGGGAGTACAATACATATTAGACGAATGATCTTTGACATAATATTGGTTGTTTGTCGGCTTGTTTACAATAAATCGCCCGTCTCACAAACAATTTCTCGAAACAAAACGGATTTTCCGCTAATCAAAACGAATAATGATCAAGTTGCTTAGTCTCCTCCCCCTCCTTTTCTTCGTCTCCTGTGGCACCAACCCACAATCCACGATTACGAGACGAAAGATCGGAAACCAAACCACGAACCCGTTTAATCCCGCGGTCCCCAAGCAACTCCTCAATAAGAATAAGAAGCACGATGATGACTTCGCTCCGCTCTCTCTTCCGGGCGATCAGCCGCAAGAGGCTCAACATGTCGCTCTCTCGCAACTCCCCGCCCTACCAGATGCGAGTAACCTCGTCTGGACTGACCCAGATGCGCCAGAGATGAACCTCGGGAGCGTCGAACAAGCCTTTACCAAACCAGTCAAAGACGAATGGCAGCTCAGCCTACAAACGGCACAGCGCCTGTCTTACGCGACAGGCAAGCCTCTCATGGTCTGGTTCACCGACTCTGAGAGAAGCCCTTATTGCAAGCGCCTCGGCTCAGAACTACTCAACACCAAGGAATTCAAGGAATGGGCCGAAAATAATGTCATCCTCCTCCGGGTCGACTCATCACCCCAGGAGCAAGACCAACAAAAGCTCTATGCTAAGGAAAAGTACGCCCAAAATCTCAGAAAGAAGTACAACATCAGAGCTAACCCTACCATCCTCATGATTGGCCATAATGGCACCACCTATGGTCGTTACAAAGGATACCGTGCTGGCGAGGGCGACTACCGCTGGGGCCAGCTCAAGAATGCCGCCGACACCATTACCAACGACTACCAAGGATGGAAGCAAAAGCTCTCTCAATCAAGATACCGACTCTGGACAGGCAAGAATGGCGTCCAACTCTTCGCTAAGCCTACCGCCTACGACAAGGGGCGCATCTTATTGGTGGAGCCAAACGGAAAAAGGACAGGTATTCATGCGAAACACCTGTCCTCCAAAGATCAAAAATGGGTTATCAGTCAACTCAACCGTACCTCTTAGAGGAACATGCCAAGTACTGCTTTAAACGCAAGTACGAACGCGATGATGAGGGATACTGTGAAGAGCTTTACAGATACGTCTACGTCTTTCTTAGTCATATACTCACTCGTTACTCTCATCACACCAGAATAGCAACAGGAAAATTACTATCCACTGTCATAAGCTCACTACCCACCAGTAGCTCCTTCCCTTTTCTCTCATAAACTCAATGTAACTCTTCGGAGGGTAGACATTATTCAGATACACGAACGCGACACTCCATATCAAGAGAGTCTGCCCAGTATCGAGAAGGCTGAACCACGAAATCACGCGTAATCACGCGAAAGGGGCTCAGTCACTAAGTTCTGACATCCCCCTAGTTTTACGGCTACGCGACTGAGCAACTCCACTCAACTCTTTTATTGTTCATATTAAATTTGAAATACGCTAAGCGCAAGCATAGGGGCCGTACAAACAATCAAGAATAGATTCGGCGCAAAACTCCTGCTGAAGAATAAGATCACTGAAGTGTCAAAAGCACCTCCTAGGCAAAATTTACCTACATCACGTTTAGTGTAAATAGTAATTTCATCTTGCTAAATCTTTTCCAGAATAAATAATTTATACACAAAAAATGCAATTCACACTCTACGACATGCTTTTTAAAACAGGCTTCAACATGTTGCCGTATCTCATCTTAGTCGCTATTTGGTTATACTCGTTCCTTAGTGAGTTCACAACACATCCTCTCATCAAAACGAATAAAGCGTATCACCTCGTTTTTCCTGTAGGTTTTACAGTATTGACGTCGATCAAAGGTATTACTCCAATTTATGATTTAGCTGTTTACTTCACCGACAACGCAGAAATAGATAGAGCTTACTTTATTGAGCGCTGCACTTTGCTCTCAAAGTCAGCGCTCCTGGTTGTCTATACAGGAGTAGCTTCCTTTTTCACGACGTTACTTGTAATCATTAAATCAAAAATAGATAGTCGAGCAAGGGAGAGTGTTTAAGTCGTCCTTGCCACCACTCATATAATACCTAAGGGGTAGCCTCACACTTGTTCACCAAATCCTAAACTTTACCAATAACTATGAAGCGTGCCCACAAACTGCTAATCGGATTTATTTCGTTGCTTATCCTTACACCTCTCTACTT
>WTJZ01000125.1 GCA_011524615.1 Akkermansiaceae bacterium
CCTCTTGTTCATGGAGCAACGCAGGGAGCGATTGGAACACTGGTAGGAGAAGAATTTAGCTCAGGCTTCCTAGCTGCCGCAGGAGGGAGTTATGCAGCCTACCTCAGTCAATCGCTAGGAGCTAGCTCTAAGCTTTCGCAACAGTTTACGGCTAATATCAGCCAAGCCATCGCTGGACTGACAGGGGCAGACCCCAATTTCGGTCGCCAAATCGGAGAAAACGTCTGGGCATATAATGATGAGTATTACGATGGTAGGACTCAAGCTCACAATAAAGGGGCTGAGTTCGTCGAGGCGCTCTCTAAGGTAAGACGCCTCATTACTGAAAAAGAGGGAGAGAATGGACAAGTCCTGTTCCTAGACCAAAAAGGCGGGGTATGGTCTGTCGTCTTACCTGAGCAAGGGGGAGAGTCTCAGCTCACCTATTATGGGGATGGTCTCAGTGGGTTTACACAATCAGGCTTACACCCATACAACCCTGAAATGGAAATCCCGCTGAACGACCTCGTCTCAGCTTACGCAGAGGTGGCAGGTAATAATGTCATTGGCTCAGTGGGCTGGGTCGGGAGTGACCGTGACTCCTCTTCATACGCCTCAGCACTAGGAGGCATGGAGGTGCTCGATACTGGCATGGGAGTGGTGTATCTCGGAGCTGGTGCTGGTAGCTACGTAAAAGGTGTGGCATCAAGAGCTGGTGTGGTTTCCCTAACCCGCTTCTCAAACGGAACGGATAACATCCTAGGACACACTGATCTCAATATCTCAGAGCTAGGGAAACGATTGGATGATTTAGCCCCAAACAGTTTAGGTGCAGGTAGTAAAATGGGTTCTGGTAGCTTTGACCCAGGTCCTGTTAAATGGAAAGATGGTAGTCCATCATACGACCCTAAGAATTTCGAAATACGTTATGCCCCACACCAAACACCAGGACAAAGAGCTGGGGTGAAAATACATGAAGACACTCATGCGGCTCAAGCTATCAATCAACCTTGGAAAATGTGGTATGCTCAAAGTAAGCTTCCAGGAAGCAGTTTTTCTATGTATAGCCTAGAAAAACAAGCTTACAAAGCACAAGCCGACTATCATAATCTTCCATACAGGTCTGGTATGCCATTTAACTCCCATAACATGGAGAGTGCTTTTAAGTCAGATTTATTATGGGGTGCAGGTGCGTTAGGTGTAGGCGGCACTATTTTATACAATAACAATAATTAAGATGATAGCAGGAATATTTATTGGAGTGACTATCGGCTTTATACTTAGTGCTATTTTACAGAATCTAACTCGAGGCATGCACATATTTTTTCAATTAAAGAATGATGATCGCATTATTTCGGAGCAAGAGCTGAATAAAAACGTTCAAGAATATTCAAGGCTTTACTATATAAGAGATATTTGGGGGTATAATGCAGTGGTTTTATCGAAAAAAAATGAGAACAAGGTTTCAGGATATATGGGGTTATTGGCTAATGGAGTAGTTTTAAACGCAGCATTTAAGAGAAAGGGATATTGGGAAAGAAAATTCCCTGAACTAATCATTGAGGAGACTTCGTCCATATACTTTTAGAAATGAACGCACAGGCCAACCGTACGCCTGCGAACAATACGCGCCAACCAATAGCGATGGGCATGCCAACCTATTTTAGATTTGCAGTTACTGAAGCTTCTCGGTTATGAATTGATCGTATTTCTTGAGAGTAGACAAAGAAAGGCGAGATGCGGGGGTTTACTGGCATATTCTTCCCATGTGCTTCGTGGGGTCTGTCCCTTATAGGGGGTGGTGAATAAATTTTGATAATTGTTCAGGTAGGAGAGCATTATCACAAGAAACTTCGCGGACAGGTCTCCCCGATAGGGGAGAAAGCCCAAAGCCCCGGGTAGAGGGAGGCGGGTGGTTGAGCGGAGCGCAACCACATGCGCAGACCGGCACCCGGGGTAAAGGGCGGGCAACATACCCGCCGAACGTAAAACAGCATCTCGTCCCAGCACATGTAGAGGCGGAACCTTCATCCCAGGTCGATTCTAGATCTAGCGCTCCGTTCAGCAAACCCGCACTTGTTCCCCTGAGAAGGCCTGAAAAAGCCATCTCCTCAGGTTCCGCCTCAATCCTGTTCTAGGAAAGACAGTTCTGCGGGAGCTTCGCGGACGCTGATCTGTCCAAAGAAGATTCTTTCGATTAGATAGGAATTAGAACGAATAACTCAAACTCGCTCCAATAACGATTTCATCTTCGGTAATCACACTTGGAGCCGATAGCGGGTGGGATAACGACAGGTCAGCACTGATGTCCTGATGGTTTAATCTTAGCCCTACGGAAATCCCCTGGATAAAGCCCTCGTAGTCTGAGTTGTCTGAGCTGTAAGCATAGCCCATGTCGTGCGCGATATAAGGACTAACTGAATCCACATTAAACCTGATTCCAAGAGGCACTTGCTCGAACTTGGCACTTAGCTCATTTCTGACATACGCACCAGAGCCAGCGATGAGGGATTCATTACGGTACCCTCGGATCGTTCCATGCCCGCCTAAGTTCAGCTGCTCGGAAGAGAAAAGGTCGGTAAAGCTCTGTTGCCACGACAAGTTTGCGCTCCAGGTCATCGGGATCTCACGATAGCTGAAAAAGTGGGTATAGGAGCCATCGACATTGAACTTATGAAAGCGCGGAGAAATGTCTGTCGTATCAAAGGAGTTCGGAGCACCGAAGAAGGGCACTCCATGAGAATACTTAGCATTAAGATACACCTGTTGGCGTCCCTTGTTGTAGCTCTTGATTGCCGAGGCGCCTAAGTAGAGCGAGGCCGTTTGGCGCGAGTTCACAACGAGATAAACGTCATTAATATAGTTGCGGCTATTCTTATAGTTTAGTCCGCCATGGAGGTAAACCTTAGCAGTTTGATCTCTGTAGAGGAGATAGTCTGCATCGACGAAAACGCTCCGTGTGTCTCCATTACTAAGGATCTCGA
>WTJZ01000140.1 GCA_011524615.1 Akkermansiaceae bacterium
AAGAACCATCAATCAACTAAAGGAGGCTTCAATATTTCTACAGATGAGATTAAACGTATGCTAAACTTCGAACAGCATTTCAGAATGCCCCTCTGGTTCGTGAGTAAAGAAGGCCCAGATACATGGTTCTGGATTAGTGGACTAAAAGTCGCCGAAGTAGGAGTCAGACGTAGTAATCAAAAGGGTGAAGAGTTCCTCTTCATCGATAATAAGCACTGCTATGAAGTGAAGTCTCGTGATGACCTTGCTCAACTTTACACCTCTTCCTTTGGATAAAGGGTCTCACTACTAGAAACTAATTCTCATCCTTACGTTGCTCCTGGCGTTGGTGGAATTCTGAGACCAGGGTTTGGGTGGTCTGCCATTGGGTGCGGAAGAAGGCTTGGAGGGCGTCGTGCTCTGGGCCTGTGCAGACGAGATCGGTGCCGTCGGGGCTTACACGTCCTCTCCTCAGGGTGTAGTCGCCGAGGAGGGTGATATACGGTTTGCGGGAATCGGATTGGATGATGAGGGGCGGGTGTCCTGCTCGGAGGAGTGGTAGGTTAGCCAGGAGGCGGGCGAGACGGCCATTGCCATCCGCATAGGGGTGAATGGCGGTAAAGCTGAGATGAATCTGGGTATAGGCGGCTAGCAGCTCGTCAGTGGTCTGAAGCGGTTGCCGCATGAGGCGCTGAAACTCGGTAAACCATTGTTGCATGAGGGCTGGGATATCATGGCGTCTGCTGTAATCATGCCATACGCGCTCACCGCTGGTGGTCAGTACCATCGTACCGTTGTTCTCGACCTTCCACGCGCCAACGGGACTGAAGGCGTCAAGGTCTGCCCCGGTTTGGACCGCACGATGAAGTTCATGCAGATGGGAGAGCTGAATTGCTCGAGGGTGATGGAGCCAAGCACTGAGTAGGTTGAGCGCTTGGGCATGGCCGTGGATTTCTTGATGCTCACGGAGGCTCTTGCCACTGATGGTGAGCCCTTCCTGTAGGATAAAGAGGGTGTCACCCGCACTGATCGTGTTCCCCTCCAGGGAGGTAGAGTGATGCGTCCAGTCACAGACTAGAGCCTGTGCTAAGCCCTCTCGTAGATCTCGATCTAGCCCTTGGAGGAAGAGCCAGTCAGAGGGGGTTGCTCCACTCCCCTTTTGTACCAAGGCCTCATCTAATTCCTCTAACGAGACCTGCAGGGCCACTGCGAGACGTTGTCTCGTGGCAGTGCGAGGGCGGGACTGCCCTTTCTCAATAGCACTAATCGTCGCCTGCCGTATACCAGTCGCACGCGCCAACTCTACTTGAGTAAGCCCTTTTGCCTTTCTCAGTGCCTGAAAATCGTTCACTCAGCAAATTATACGGTTTCAAAACCGTATGTAAATACGATTTATGAATAGAGGGGAAACAGTGAAGGCCTGCCCCACCCGCTTCAGGCCTGAAGAGAGCGAAGGAGGAATTACTTCTCCTTCTTTTGGCGGACGCCGGCGGTTGGGATGACCTCGACGTAGAGCTCTGGTGATTGGGCTTGTTCGACGGTGTCGATCGCCTTGTTCAGGTCATTAATGTGGACTTCGTTAGCGGTCTCGGCAGTGGCGCCGCAGCGGCAGGCAAAGTCGACGAAGTCTACGTCCTCGGGGAGTTCCTTGCGGCGCTCACGTTTGATATACTTAGAGATCTCATTCTTAGCCGCTTCTACGAGGCGAGCGGGCTTTTTGGTCGGGTGAGTGAGGGAGAATACTTTTTTCATAATCGAGAGAGGCTGCAGAGACGCACTATACAAAATGCGGGCGGAGAGGCATACAGGCATCTGAGTGATATGCAATGGCAATCTCCTCATCAGGTCAAATACCCTCACATGTCAGGAGAAGTAAACGTTACCCCTGAGAAAGCGAAAGATCTGTGCTGACTATTGAGCCAAATGGGGTATGGGTAGGGTATGCTCTTCTTGATTTCCCCCGCTAAGACTCTTGATTACGAGACGGCTCTGCCGACTGAGGCTCACACCATTCCACAGCTCATACCGCAAGCGGAGGAGCTGATCACACATCTGAGAACGATCTCACAAGAGGAAGTCGGTGCCCTGATGAAGATCTCAGAAAAGCTCTCGGCACTGAATGTCGAGCGCTACCAGACATGGCAGGCCGAGCACGCCCTAGGCGAGAGTTGTCGTCAGGCGGTCTTAGCGTTCAAGGGAGATGTCTACCAGGGGCTCGATGCCTATGGGTGGAGTGAGGACGTCTTCACACGAGCACAATCTCAGCTCCGCATCCTCTCTGGGCTCTACGGAGTCCTCCGTCCGCTGGACCTGCTCCACCCGTACCGACTCGAGATGGGCACCAGACTCCCGTATAAGGAGCATAAGAATCTCTATGGATACTGGGGCACGCAGGTCACGGAGTGTCTCAATGCCGATCTCGCCCAGATGGACTCCCCCTGTGTGGTCAATCTCGCCTCCAACGAATATTACTCCGTCGTGAAGCCAAAGCTGGTTGAGGCCCCGATCATTACCCCAGACTTTAAGGACTGGAAGAATGGCAAGTATAAGGTGATCTCCTTTTACGCAAAGAAGGCGCGCGGCCTCATGGTGAAGTGGGCGCTAGAGCACAATATCCAGTCTCCTGAGGAGTTGAAGAACTTTGACGTCGATGGATACGCCTACAATGCGGAGATGAGTGAAGGAAATAACTGGATCTTCACCCGTAACATCGAGGAATAGCCCAGATGAGTAAGGCCGCTGGCCTTCCCCTCCACAGGACACTGCATGATAGGCTTGCGCTCCATGAGTAGAATTGATTATGCTCATGAGCGATGCGTGCCCTTTGCCTCCTCAGCCTTTTCATCCTCGCTCTCATTTGGTGGTGGCCAAAGACTGAGCTTACGACTGACTCCTGCACGCCCACTAGCGAGCCCATCTCTGAACTGTCCGACTCCATGGATGCTCCTATTGAGTCGGTTGAGACACTGGCTCCATACGAGGA
>WTJZ01000315.1 GCA_011524615.1 Akkermansiaceae bacterium
CAATGGTCAGCAAATGCTGAAATGACTACATTGGGTCTAATTGTCGCGGGTTCGAATCCCGCCTCCATCTGGCATGGAGTAGCTCAGCGGTAGAGCCTTAGAAAACGTCATTTCACCTCCTTGTTGTTGGCCGCCTCACAAGAAACAACAGAAACAGATTTCCAATGATTATCAAATGATGAAAGGGTTACATGGTCGCGGGTTCGAATCCCGCCTCTATCAGGGATAGAGTAGCTCAGTGGTAGAGCATGGTGAACGATCTTTTCCCCCTTGTTGATAATCGCCTTTACAACACAGACAGAAACACTTTTCAGAACAAATGCAGGGGTGACTACATCCAATGCTAATGGCGAGGTTGTGGGTTCGAGTCCCACTCAGGCCACCATAGACGGTCTGATAGCTCAATCGGATAGAGCGCGTAATACGTCACCTCACTCCTTGTTGTTCTGATCCAACTTAAGAAAAACACATGATAACGATCCATAAAACAGATGAAGCGACAGGGTTTATCCCTGCGATGGGGAGCGAAGGACGTCCGATCACGGTGATCGGCACGGATGCGATTCGGGACGGCTTTGATGAGAACTGCTTGAAGCAGGCAGTGAACTCACGCTCGGCTCCTGGGGTGACTCATCTGGTGTTGAATCCAGATGCACACTCGGGATACGGGGCGCCAGTGGGCTGTGTGATGGCCTCGCCGA
Source organism: Akkermansiaceae bacterium (assembly GCA_011524615.1). Lineage (GTDB taxonomy): Bacteria > Verrucomicrobiota > Verrucomicrobiia > Verrucomicrobiales > Akkermansiaceae > WTJZ01. The sequence goes on from WTJZ01000315.1 coordinate 702, forward strand.
CTCATATCTACCCTGGTCCAGTGGGCGTAGATATCAAGTGCTCAATGTCGCTCCTCCAGACGTCAGTGCCAGAGGGGGCCATCGTGGATAAGCGGGTGAGGCGTGCTCTCATCCAGGCGATCTGTGAGCGAACGCCTACAGGCGCAGGAAAGGGGCAACGCTCGGTGAAGAAGTCACGACGAGTCAGCACGGAGCTCGGGAAGAAGGTCGTCACGCAAGGCGCCTCGCCTGAGGTGTGTGAGGCGCTCGGAATCCCTGTGAAGTGGGCGACGCGCTGTGAGGACAGTGCGCACCTTGGACATGATAAGACAGTGGCGGCTCTCGAGCGACGATTAGAGGTGCACCTGCAGGATAATCGCTTCTGGGAGCGGTTCCCGAGTAAGATGCAGCAACTTGGCTCGTACGGTGGCGGAAACCACTTTGGCGAGGCGGAGGTCGTCCGGATCGCAGAGCACTCGGAGGCGCAGGAAGCGGCGCGAGTGTTCGGGCTCAAGGAGGGGCATGTGGCCTTCCTCTCGCACTGTGGATCACGCGGGTTCGGACATGATATGGCCTCGGGACAGTTTAAGGCATTACAGAACTTATTCGATACCTGGGGAACCCCATACCCATCAGGGGATAAGCAACTCGTCTATGCGCCTCTCGGTACGCAGCATGCGAACGACTACATTGATGATATGTCGATGGGGGCGAACTTTGCGACGGTGAACCACTTGTTGATTAATGCTCTCGTTCTGGAGGCCTTTCAGGAGGTCTTACCAGGGACGACGGGTGAGCTGGTGTACTTCATCAGCCATAACATAGCCCGTGAGGAGCAGGTCGAAGGGAAGACACAATGGGTGCACCGTAAGGGGGCGACGCGCGCCTTTCCTGCGGGACATGAGGAGTTAGTGGGGACGCCGTTCTCCGAGACTGGGCATCCGATCCTCTTGCCGGGGAATCCTCGAGACGGTTCGGTCGTGATGGCTGCACTCCCAGGAGCGGAGAAGTCCTGCTACTCTGTCAACCACGGGGCTGGTCGTCAAATGGGGCGTAAGCATGCGGCGCGTACCTTAGACCAAGGGGCGGTGGATGCGGAGTTCGAGCAGGAGGATATCCTCTTCAATGGACGTCGATACCCGATTGATGAGGCTCCAGACGCTTATAAGGACTTTTCGGAAGTCCTTAAGAGTGTCGAGACGGCTGGGCTCGCCCATACGGTGGCGAGGTTGGAGGCTAAGTTCGTGATCAAGGATGCCTCCAAGGCGGATGATTGATCCATACCAGGAGTGCCAGGATCTATGCTGGCGCTCCTCTTGATGAATTGATAGAAGAATACTGAGATGATAACGATAGATGGACAGCGTGGAGGTGGGCAGATGTTACGCTCGGCTCTCAGCCTTTCTCTGATGACAGGGCAGCCCTTTCACATGGTGAATATCCGTGGAATGCGACAAAAGTCAGGGCTGAAGCGTCAGCATCTGGCCTGTGTGAAGGCCGCTCTGGAGGTGGGGAATGGCGCGGCGGATGGAGCAGAGATCTTCTCGCGAGAACTGATCTTTCACCCCGGAGAGGTGCAGGCCGGGGAGTACCATATCAAGATAGGGGGCTCAGGGAGTACCAGTCTCGTCGCCCAGACGCTCTTGCCAGTGCTGGTGGGACTCGATCAACCGTCTCGTCTGGTGATCGAGGGCGGTACGCATAATCCGATGGCGCCTTCCTATGACTTTTTGGAGCGATGTTTCCTCCCCTATCTCAAGGAGATGGGGTATCAGGTCGCAGCCAAGATGGAGAGCGTCGGCTTTGCTCCTGCAGGAGGTGGGCGTGTGGAGATAGAGATCTCTCCCGCAGAAGCGCTCACTCCACTCTGGTATGAGGAGGCAGTCGAGTATCAGCCTGCTAGAGCCGAGATCTATCACTATAACCTCCCTGAGGTCGCAGAGGTCATGACCAAGCTTTTACGGAAGAAGGTGACCTCCATCAATGTGACCGAGGCTCCCGAGGCGGAGTGTGATGGGATGTCTGTCAGGCTCATCTCAGAGATCGACGGAGGAGTTCCGGTCATCACTGAGATCCCTGCAGAGTATGGACTCAGCTCGTCTAATCTCATCCAGAAGCTGAATAAAGGGCACACCACTCGAATCGGCCTCAATGCGCCGGTCTGTAATCGCGTCGCAGACCAGCTCATGCTCTACCTAACCCAAGTACGCGGCAGTAAGATCATGACAGGAGCGATCACCAATCATATCCGAACAAACATG
>WTJZ01000297.1 GCA_011524615.1 Akkermansiaceae bacterium
AGGATCTTTTGCGATATTGATCCACCCGATACGCTCGGTCTTAGGGATCGTGGCATACTCGGTGTCGAGGAGTGCCTTGAGTTCGGCCACGACATGGGGGTGCTCATTTGCGACGTTTTGAGTTTGTCCTAGATCGGTGGCGAGATTGTAGAGCTGATGAGGTGGTGCAGAGGGGAGGACTTGGCCGTCTCGGGCGTCACTGGTGGATTTACCCAGAAGAGGGAGAGAGGCATATCCGCCTAAGTTATGAGCTCCTACCTCACGTGCTTGGAACCCACCCTCATCTTGGTTAGGGATGTAGACCCAGTCCCCCTTACGGATAGAGAGGTGGTACGGGCTGTTAGGGCAGATCATGAGTTGTTCTCGGACGGGGTGAGGTGGAGTACCTGTGAGGGTGGCTAGTTGACTGATACTGTCTCCAGAGTCACTCAGTTCTTGGCCCGTAATAGAGGCAAAGGTGGCGAGGAAGTCGATCTGACTGATCAGGGCGTCTGAGGTAGTCCCAGCGGGAATCTTACCGGGCCAACGCGCTATCATGGGGATGCGGTGTCCCCCCTCCCAGGCGCCGAACTTAGAACCAAGCAGGGGGCCATTGATATCATGACCATGCTGTACAGCGTGCTGGCCAGGGTGGTTGAGCATTCCGCCATTATCACTAGTAAAGATGATAAGGGTGTTATCGATGACGCCTTTATCTTTCAGCGCCTGTACGATCTCTCCCACCATCCAGTCTAGCTCATGGGTGAAGTCTCCATACCAGCCTGCTTCACTAGTGCCTTGGAACCGTTGTGCGGGGGTGAATGGATGGTGAATATTAGTAGTGGGGAAGTAGAGGAAGAAGGGAGCCTCCTCACGCTCAGAGATCCAGTGGACTGCTCGTTCTGTCAGTTGCTTACCTAGCTCGAAGTCGTTGTAGAGCTCGTGCGCCTTCGTGGCTCCACTGAACCAATTCGCCATACGGCCACCATGTTGTTTCCCTAATGGGGTGAGAGGTGTCACGTGCTGAGCTCCATGCCCTTCGAATTTGATGGGATCATCGGGAGTCAAGCCGATGATCTGATCATTCTCGACATAGACATAGGGAGGTGCACTGTTCACTACAGGTACCCCGAAGAAATAATCAAAGCCAACATCCTGAGGGCCAGGGCTAAGTCGTGCAGAATAATCGTTTTCATCGTTGGTGAAGCCCAGATGCCACTTACCGATCACGGAGGTGTCGTATCCCGCCTTCTTCAAGAGACTAGCTAGGGTTTCCTGATTCGTATCAATGATGAGCTTGCTGGTAGGCGAGCAGGGTCCCCATAGATTCAGCCGATAGGGGTATTCCCCGGTAAGGAGGCCGTATCGAGAAGGGGTACACACTGAGGAGGGGGAGTGTGCATCGGTGAACTTACGCCCCTCAGCGGCGAGTTGATCAATGTTTGGGGTCTGGATCTGAGTCGCACCGTAGCAACTGACGTCTCCATACCCGAGATCATCCGCGTAGATGAGTACTATATTAGGGAGCTCGGCTATCGATACACTAGTCAGGGCGAGGATGGTAGAGAGGAGGAGGTTTTTCATGAATATGAGGGGAGGATGTCTGTCGCTGACCTGATGTGCGTTATCGAGGTGGAATAGAGGGGCTATATTATTCTTATCGGCGCACAATTGCGTTTTTGGACATGCGAAGGTTATATTACTATATTCTCGTTTCGCATGACCTCTGAACAACAATGGGAACTTTTTGCGAGATTGCGTGGAGATGACATGAGGTAGAGGTCTTACTGGGGAGGCGACAGTGATGTCGCGGACTGAGCGCCCAATGAGTACAGAATGATTTCTTTAAGACTTTCTGGATGCAGAATGTCTATTCAAGGATACATTACCTCTATGCCTTCTGCGACGATTACCTATGAGATGCCGGTTCTATCATTAAGAGTCTTTGACCTCTTGCACGACTACGGACGTCGTTTAGAATGGGACACCTTATTAAAGGAGGCGCGCTTAACTAAAGGGCATGAGCACGCGGCAAAGGGGGCTACCTCATTATGTGTCGGCAAGTTCCTCTTCGGGTTAGTGGGGATTGAGACGCAGTACCTTACCTTTCTTAGAGGTCAGGTTGCTGCGGTATGTATGATCAATCGCCCGGTCATGTTTCAATCATTTGCCGCGAGTATTCGGCACGAGGATATAGGGGAGCGCTCTAGGGTAACTTATAAGTTACACTTTCGATTACGCGCGATGTGCCGGCTTCTTGAGCCTGTTGTACACACATACCTCAAGATAGAGACGCGTAGACGACTCCGAGCTCTGGCAGAGTATCTCGAGTCGAGAGAGCATTAGCAGTGTGACGTATGACTGTCCCTCAACCACCTAACAGATGTGGAATGAGAGTCTGTTTATGAAGGTGCTCAAACTGAGCTGTACATAATGGTATCAGATCGTGCAGGTACTTTGCGATCTCGAGAATATTTATGTGCAGATGAGGTACGTTGAGTGGGTTTAGGGATAATTGAATCAATGCGCACAGAATCGGTGCTCATTTTCCTCCCGGCCTTTTCAAAATGAGAACTCGACAAAACTATAAGAGCAAATTCTCGACCTTACAGAGTAAGGGGTAGTGACAGACTGCTGAAAATACTCTTCCCTTAGTGGGCGACTGGGAGGGGAGCATTAGGGTAGGAGGAAGGGATGCCTCATAACGTCCAGTGTCAGCAGGGAAGCTGGTGTGACCAGTTCGGCTCTCGCTCTGATTCGCGTGGCCACTGGTCTTCTTATGCTATTTACTCAAGAGGTATTACTCCTGCTCGCGGTCTGTCTTTATGTCCTTCGGTCGGTTCTCCGCTGGTTGGTTAGTGAGGTGGGAGTGCTTGACTGTCTGAACCGCTTCAATTGATTGGTAGTAGTTCAGCTTGCGGGAGGCTTCGGAATCACCGGTGTCGGCCTT
>WTJZ01000043.1 GCA_011524615.1 Akkermansiaceae bacterium
AAAGTTCAAAGTTCAAAGTTCAAAGTTCAAAGTTCAAAGTTCAAAGTTCAAAGTTGAGCGGAATCCTGGTGATAGATTTTCCTAGAGCTTTTCACTTTCCCCTCTTTAAACTTTTAACTCCTCCACTGTTCTTTTGAATATTTTTATTGTTTGGTGTTCGGATGTGTATTATAAGCACTCTTATGAGCAAAGATCCATCTGAGGTACTCGAGTCGGTATTTGGTTATACTTCTTTTCGTGCTAATCAGGAGGAATTAGTGAGAGGATTGCTGGCTGGTCGGGATGTCTTTGGGATCATGCCAACAGGTGGAGGGAAGTCATTATGCTATCAACTCCCCGCCGTGATGCTAGAGGGGTGTGCTGTGGTAGTCAGTCCATTGATCGCGTTGATGAAAGATCAGGTGGATGGGGCGAGAGCCCTCGGTATTCGGGCGGCCTGTATTACGAGTCATGCCTCGCCTGAGGAGAAGAGGGAGATCGCGGACTCGTACCGTGCGGGGGAGTTAGACTTGCTCTATGTAGCTCCCGAGCGTCTCTCGATGGAGTCGTTCCAGGACTTTTTGAGATCTCACCCTAATGGAGGTCCTTCTTTTTTTGCGATTGATGAGGCTCACTGTATCTCGGAGTGGGGTCATGACTTTCGACCAGATTACTTATTCTTAGCAGAGTTGAAGGGGCGTTTCCCGACTACCCCATTAGTGGCCTTTACTGCTACAGCGACCCCGCGGGTGGCGGAGGATATCGGAAGGCGCCTCCAGTTACAGAATCCCGTAACGGTGCGAGCGTCCTTTGATCGTAAGAACCTATTCTATGAGATCCGCTCCCGCACGAATGGAGATCAGCAGCTCTTAGAGTTCATCGCGGATCAGCCCGAAGGCTGCAGTGGTGTGATCTACCGTACCTCTCGTAAGAGTGTGGAGGAGACGGCAGATATGTTGCGACGCAATGGAGTCCCCGCTCAAGCCTACCATGCCGGGCTAGCGGCCGAGATGAGGACTCAGATCCAAGATGACTTTATTAAGGATCGGATCCCGGTGATCGTAGCCACGGTCGCCTTTGGGATGGGGATTGATAAGCCCGATGTTCGCTATGTGGTTCACTATGATCTACCCAAGACCGTCGAGGGGTATTACCAAGAAACGGGCCGAGCGGGGCGAGATGGAGATGCCTCACGTTGTCTCTTACTATACAGCCCAGGAGATATCGCTAAGATTGGTTATCTGATCGATCAATCTGAGGATGAAGATGATCGGAACCGTAATTGGACTCTATTACGTCAGATGGATAGCTTTGCCTCTACTCCGGTGTGTCGTCGTGTCGCGCTGTTAGGTTACTTTGGTGAGGAGTATGTGGCGGAGAAGTGTGACGCCTGTGATGTTTGTGCCGGGAGCTTTGAGGAAGTCGAGGCGACTTATGAAGGGAGGGTGGTGCTCTCAGCGGTGGCACGTACGGGCAGTCGGTTTGGGGCAGTTCATGTCTGCGATATCGTCACTGGTGCTAATACAGAGAGGATTCGTCAATTTAAGCATCATGAGCTCAAGACATACGGGCTCGGCAAGAATCGACCTAAGAAGTATTGGCGCAGGGTGGTCGACGCTCTGCTGGCGGGAGGATATCTCAGAACCTCTGAGGGGCAGTTTCCTGTTCCGCAATTGACTGAGGCGGGAGGGTTACTGATGAAGGGGCAGGGCACCTTCGTGATGCGAGAGGATCTCCGTATCGAGCCGGAGAAGGCTGGGGCGAAGCGCTTCACCTCTGACCCTCCATACGATGTTGGGGTGTTCCAGGTGCTTAAGTCACTACGGACCCAGATTGCAGAGGAGGAGGGCGTTCCTCCGTATGTAGTCTTTGGGGACCGCACACTCCGCCAGATAGCGGCGTATCTCCCTCAGAATGAAGCCGAGTTTAGCCGGATGCATGGGGTCGGCCGTGCCAAGGTGGAGAAGTATTACGATCGTGTAGCAGGGGAGTTAGCCTGCTATCTTTCTACTCATTCAGATGTCCAATCTACTCCTCTCCCTGTTCGTGAGGCCGCTCCGAAGGTGGTGAAAGGCTTAGGGGGGACTTACCTAGAGACCTTAGCACTGGTACAACAGGGGCTTAAGTATCCTGAGATCGCTCAACGTCGAGGCCTATCAGAGTCTACGATTCTAGGCCATCTCGTCAGGCTTAAGGAGAACGGAGAGAAGATCGATCTCCGTCAGCATCTCGCCCCAGGGGTGGAAGAGCGCGCCATTACCCTACTCCATGAGCATGGAACGGAATCTCTCAAGCCCGCCTTCGAAGCCAGTGGGGAGCAGATTAGTTATGGAGAGCTCAAGATAGTGGTAGCTCTGATGCAGGAGGAGTAAAAAGCGCCCAAAAGATGTTTTTGAATACGTTCTTTGTAAGTTTATGTCCCTCATCATCAGGCATGATGGCAGTAGTCTCCTTCTACTCAGTATGGGGAAAGATGTCACGCCCGTGGGTGAGCTTGATCGTATGCTGATTTGAGTCTTTCCTTGGTGACGTGGGTGTAGATCTGCGTGGTCGAGAGGGATGAGTGACCGAGGAGGGTCTGGACGCTTCTGAGGTCGGCTCCATTATCGAGGAGATGGGTGGCGAAGGAGTGGCGGAGTTTATGCGGGGAGATATCAAAGGGAATCCCAGCGGCCTGGATATACTTCTTAATAAGGTCGTCTATGGCGCGGGATGAGATAGACTTACGGAGCTTGGAGAGGAAGAGGGGGCCAGAGTGCACCTCCGCTTCTTGTCGATATGCTTGGAGAGCCTTGATCGCAGGGCGCCCGATAGGGAGGAGCCGCTCCTTGTTTCCCTTGCCGATCACGCGTAGCGTGTGAGAGATCCAGTCGATATCTTCGACCTTCAGCGTTGCTAATTCTGCGAGACGCAGTCCTGTAGAGTAAAAGAGTTCCAAAATAGCAGC
>WTJZ01000111.1:0-4778 GCA_011524615.1 Akkermansiaceae bacterium
GGCTCTGGCTGGGCGGGAGTGGTGCCATTGATTCGAATCGGTTCTGAACGCTTGGTGACGTAGAGCTGGGTCTGAGGGTCGAAGTAGGAGAACTCGATCGCGGGGATGAACTCCTCCTGTTCATCAAGGGGGCGGAGGAGTTGGGTAAACTCTACAGATCCATTGGTGAAGCGGCGTTCGGCTTCGCGCTCGGTCTTGGTGGCTGGGTAGAGCTTCCAGCGCTCGGTATCGAGCTGAGGAACGGAGAGTTTATCGAGATTACCAGTGCCTGAAATCTCAATGCGGAGAGAGAGAGGATCGCTAGGGGCGCGTTGCTCTGAGTCTGTGAGGGAGACGTCCAGATCGAATTGCCCAACGGCGCCGTCAAAGGATGCTGGGGCACCTGAAGGGAGAGGGAGTGCGGTACGGGAGATCTGGTCGACGGGGAGGTAAATCGGGAGGTCTGCGGTGGTGATCTGGCCTTGTGGCGTGCGTGAGAGGGTTCTGAAGACGGGGCGGACATTCCCAGCACCGAGAGTGACTGAGCCAGTGGTGATCGGGTGGGCGGCGCTCTTGAAGGTCAGCGCGTAGGACGGTCCTGTAGGCAGGAGGAAGGTGGAGACCTTATTGTATCGGTGCTCGGTCGGCTGAAAGCGCCAGGCGGAGAGGCCATCGCGCTTGAGCTCAGCGAGGCCTTGCTCAATGACGATCATCTGCTCAGGCATGTAGGGGAGGTAGACCTTTACCTCTGCAGGTACGGTCTCTCCTTGATACAGGTCACGATCGGGGAGGAAGACCGCGGCTCCATAGGTGACGCTGTGAATCCCGATCTGCACGGTATTAAAGCTCAGGCTAGAGGAGGGGGCGACGTAGAACTCGAGAGGGGCTGTATTAAAGGTACGGTTCCCGATCTGAATGGGGATGCTCGGGATGGTGTGCGTACCAGGATAGAGACTCGATACTTGGAAGCGGTAGTGGGCGACCTGTTGCTTACTCGCGGAGCGGGTGATCAAGTTCTGCGATGGGGTGATGGTGTAGAGCTCAGAAGTCGGAAAGGTCGGAGACTGAGAGAGCTCATAGGGAGTCTCTAGAGTGAGCGTCGTGACCTCTCCCGCGACGAGGAAGGAGGACTCTAGGAACGGTCGGACTGCTAGGGTAGCGAGGGCCGAGAGGCTAGATAAGAGCAGGATGATAAGGGAGCGCATAGAGATAGAATGGTTACCAATCTTTGGATGGGATAGAGTATCGTTGGCGGCCAGTACGGAGGTTACCACTCTCCATGTCGCTACTCTCCTCTAGGAGTTCGCGGGCCTCTTCTGGGGTTAAGTCGGAGTGATCTGGGCTGGAGGCGGGGCGTTCTTCCTCATCACCTTCACCTTGGGGCTGGGGTTGGTCTTCGTCGCCGTTCTGTTGAGCCTGTTCCTTGAGCTTTTGGAGTTCCTCTGGGGTGTGTCCCTCGTCTTTGTTACGGCCGGGACCGTCGCCAGATTCTCCTTCTTCTTCACTTGGTTCGCCTTGCCCTTGTTGTTGCATTTGCTCCATTTGCTGACGTTGTTCCTCCTGGAGCTGTTCTACCTGTTGCTTGACGTAGTCGTAATTCTCGCGGGCGTGTGGGTGGTCGGGGGTGAGGTGAAGCGAGCCGGTGTAGTGGTCGAGAGAGTCATTCCATTGCTCGATGACGCTGGCGCGCAGGAGGAGCTGGTCCTCTGCGGACTTAAGCTTACCGAGGTCCTCGAGACGAGACTGGCCTTCTAGGAAGTTGGCGTTGCCGAGATTATAGTGTGACTCGGTCTGGAGGTCTGGGGACTCTGAGAGCAGGCTCTCTGAAAAGCTCTTGATAGAATCGCGGTGGTCGGTGGCCTGGTATTCCGCGACGCCTTGGGCAAAGCGGTAACGGAGCTTGTTCTCACCCTGGGCTTCATCGGCTTGGAGACGGAGCGCGGAGGCCTTTTCCCGAAGGGCGTCCGGGTCTGGTTGGGCGCGGTCGGAGGGTTCGGCGATTGGTACGGGCGGAGTCTCTTGAGCGGGGAGCTCGGAGAGGGCTCCGATGGTACAGAGAAGGATCAAGGCCGCAGAGGCACGCGCCTGCCAGACGGAGGGGAGGAGGAGTGCCAGGATGAGGCCGAGACAGGCTGGAATGAGGAAGGCCTGGAAGAGGTGGTTGTGAACGACGAGTTCGCGTTGGGTGGTCTCCGCTGATTGCTGTTGGCTGAGGCTCGCTCTCATGCGCTTGATGAACTGGTAATCCTCTCCGAGATACATTTGACCGCCTCCGTAGTATGCGAGTTGTTCGAGAGGTTGGGGATTGAGCTTACTATGGACGGTGCGTCGGTTACGATCGCGGAAGTAGCCCTGAGCCTTATCCGGGATGAGGCCTCCCTCTAGAGTGCCGACTCCGATCGTGAAGATGGTGAGGCCCGCTTGGCGCGCCTCGCTGATCGCGGTGACGCTGGTGTCATCGTGGAACTCGCCGTCAGAGAGGATGACGAGGAGGGCCTCAGCATTAGTGTCCTCAGGGAGGCTCTTGACCGCTAGCTCTAGGATGGAGCCTGAGTCAGAACCGCCGTAGGGAACGGTGTTTTGGTTCAGGGCGAGGACGGCTTCTTGGAGGACCTTGTGGTCAGTAGTGAGAGGCGCCTCGAGCCAAGCCTTACCCGCGAAGGAGATGAGTCCAATCTTTTCGTCAGGGAAGGCCTCGATGATCTCTAGCGCTACGGTCTTGGCCTTGGTGAGGCGGTCGGGGGCAGCGTCCTGGACGAGCATGGAGCGGGAGAGGTCGAGAGCGAGGTAGACCTTACGTCCTTGGCTAGGGATGTCGATGGTCTCTCGTCCGCTGGTTGGCTGAGCGAGGGCGATGATGAAGAGGCTCGCGCTAACCGAGATCAAAATGGTCGCGACCATCCATGGCACCGTAGAGATACGCTGAACGAGTCGCGAGGCGAGGCGATCCGAGGAGACAAAGGCACGCCATGCTCCCTGGTGTCTCTGACGGGCATAGAGCGCGAGCCCTAGTAGGAGTACAGGGAGGATGAGGAGGTAGAGCCAATATGGAGAGAGAAACTGCATAGGGGATTATGGGGCGGCGTCAGGGGAGACGATCCGTTTGGCAAGAGAGAGGAGCGAGAGGAGGAGAGCGAGCCCTGCGAACCAGGGGAAGAGTTCGGTGGAGATGGTGGCGTTCTTGGTCTCGGCGGTGGTCTTTTCTAGCTTATTGATGGTGTCAAAGGTGTTCTGAAGGTCAGAGATCGAGCGTGCTCGGTAGAACTCTCCATTCGTCAGGTTCGCGATCTCGGTCAGGGTGGGGATGTCGAACTCCTGCTTAGGGAAGCGCTGGATGGTGGCGGGGACGCGGCCCTCCTCAGTACCAATGGCGATGGTGTAGATCTTGATCCCGAGCTTGGCAGCGAGTTCGGCGGCCTCGACGGGTTCAATGTTGCCAGAATTACTGGCACCATCAGTGATGAGGATAACGACCTTGCTGGTAGCATCGCGGTCGGTGAGGCGGGTGGAGGAGGCAGCTATGGCGGAGCCGATGGCGGTTCCCTGTTCTTTGATATCGCCGAGCTGGACCGCATTCAGACGGTTATGCAGCCAGGAGTGGTCGAGGGTGATGGGGCTGAGGGAGTAGGGTCTGCCAGAGAAGGCGACGATGCCGATGCGGTCGCTGGGGCGCGAGTCGATGAAGGTCTTGAGCACTCCCTTGGCCGCATCGAGACGCATAATCGGGCGCTGCGTGCGGTCGTCATTCGGGTAGAAGTCATCGATGATCATCGAGTACGAGAGGTCGAGGGCAATGACGATGTCGATGCCATCAGTCTTCTGAAAGGAGTAGGTGGTCTGATGCTGTGGGCGCGCAAGGGCGATGATACCACTGACGAGGGCGAGGAAGAGGAAGGTGAGATGAATGCCGAGGAGGTTCTTCCGCGGGCGCTCGGCGAGGCTGGCGAGGATCCCGAGGGAGGAGAAGGTGATCGAGCTGGTGAGTCCACGTCGTCCTGCGATGAAGAGAGTAGGAATGACAACCAAGAGGGCTAGGAACCACCATGGCTGGGCAAAGGTGTATGTCGCTAATGGAGTCATGAGGAGTGGCGGTCGAGGAGGGTGAGAAGGGAACGAGTGGCCTCTATCTGACGAGCTACGAGTGGCTCATCTTGGCGAGGGGCAGAGTACTCGAGATCCCAGAGAGTCGTCAACTGATGACGGAGAGTAGTAAGGTGGTCTGAGGCCAAATGTAGGGAGTCCTGTTGATGCTCGAATTCCTGCTGAGTCTGAAAGAGGCAGTCCGAGCTACTGGCGGTAGTGAGAGCTCCTCTGATGAGTAGGGAGAGAGCGGAGGCGGCCTCCGGGACGGAGAGAGCGGCAATAGTAGACTCCTGCGTAGCGAGGCTCTGGAGAGCGTCACCATACGGGCGAACTCTAATCGCCTCTAGAACGCGGGGGCGTCGTCTCAGGAGGTAGATGATGAGGACAATGAGTGCAACGGCGATGAGGGAGACCCACAGGTAGGGGAACTCTCCCTCGGGCGCAAAGGCCGAGGCGTCTGTGATGTCGTTAAAGGTGAGGTCGTCCATATCTTACGAGACGCGTCGAGAACGCGTGCGGAGGAGGTGGTGAAGAGGGGGGTAGAAGTCGGTATCGGTGCTGAAGGTGCCGTAATCGATGGCGTGCTTCTTGAAGAAGTTCTCCAATCCCTCTAGGAAGCGGTCTCTCATTTTACGGTACGACATGCGCACAGTGGCATTGTTCGTATCGACGATGACCTCGTGTCCGGTCTCTGGGTCACGGAGAGCGACCTTGCC
>WTJZ01000111.1:4878-9637 GCA_011524615.1 Akkermansiaceae bacterium
AGCCCGACCTGGTCATCATTATAGATCGCAGAGAAGGCGAGGGTGGCGGCGAGCTCAGCGGCGAGGAGTCGCTTGCTCTTATCACCACTGCCGTACAGGGTCGACCCCGAGACGTCGACCATGAGGTACACCTTCATCTCACGCTCTTCTCGGAAGGTACGCGTGTAGGGTGCATTCGTGCGAGCGGTGACGTTCCAGTCGATGAAACGGATCTCATCTCCTGGTTGGTATGCTCGGTAGTCATCGAAGTCTAGTCCGCTCCCCTTGAAGCTGGACTGATAGTCTCCAGCGAAGGTCTCGCGGACGAGTTTCTTAGCACGCACCTCCAGTTGCTGGACGCGCTGCATGAGTTCTTCGATCTCTGCGTTAGTGAGACTCATTTATGTCGTAGGGATCAAGGGACAGGGATTTTGTTCAGGAGGGACTCGATGATGTCATCCGCGCTCTTGTTCTCGGCCTCTGCCTCGTAGGAGAGGAGGAGACGGTGTCTAAGGACATCAGGGGCGAGCTCCTTCACGTCTTGTGGGATGACGTGATCACGACCAGCCATGAAGGCCCTTGCCTTGGCCGCTAGAGCGAGATTGATCGTCGCTCTTGGGGAGGCTCCTGCACGGATGAGGGAGCTAAGGCTCTCATCGTAGGCGGCAGGGTTACGGGTGGCGTGTATGATATTGACGATGTATTGCTCGATCGCTGGGTCGATGTAGAGGGTGTTGACGATCTCACGACTCTTAGCGATCAGGGCGGGATCTGTGGCTGGTTGGGTCTCCGTCTTTGGCTGAGTCGTCGCCATGGCGCGGAGGATCGAGAGCTCTTCCTCAGCCGTCGGGTAGTCTACGAGCACCTTGAGTAGGAATCGGTCGAGCTGGGCCTCTGGGAGGCGATAGGTTCCTTCTTGGTCTACAGGGTTCTGAGTGGCGAGGACGAGAAAGGGTTTTGGGAGGGCGTATGAGGTATCCCCGATGGTGACTTGGCGCTCTTGCATGGCCTCCAGCAGAGCGGATTGCACCTTAGCAGGAGCCCGGTTGATCTCATCCGCGAGGACGAGGTTAGAGAAGATCGGTCCGAGCTTGGCCGAGAAGGATTGTTCCCCTGGATTATAGATCATCGTTCCGACGAGGTCTGCCGGCAGGAGGTCAGGGGTGAACTGCAGACGAGAAAAGTCAACAGCGAGCGCACCTGATAGTGCCTTGACTGCGAGTGTCTTGGCGACTCCGGGCATCCCTTCTAGTAGGATGTGTCCGTTACAGAGGAGGCACACGATGAGGCGGTCAACGAGCTCGTGCTGTCCGACGAGGACTGAGGAGATCTCCGCCTTGAGATCGTCGATCCATGCATTTGGAGCTACTGGTTGGGATTCTGGTTCAAGCATTCTGGTCTAATAAAAATTTCAGATAGGAGCGATGTCCAATACTTTATTTGTTTATTAGCATATTGGACGTGATTACGCGAGATAACGCATGTGGATGAGTGGTAGCATGACAGATGGAGTCGATGAAGGGGTGCGTATGATATCTTGTTGGTTAAGAGGGGCTCATCTATGATGCTGGTTTGGTTCATAGTGACGCGGAAATCGGAAAATAGTAGGGATGGGTCTTGACCAAGGGCTGGAAACATCGCTCATTATGCGGTCAACCTAGAAAAAAATGTTACTGACAAAACGAACAATTTTATCTCTTTGCGCAAGCGTGCTGGCGCTAGCCCAGGCAGCGTTTGGGCAATTTTCCATTATCGGAAAGGAAGTAACGGAGGTTGATATCAATATCAATGGTCCTAAGACAGTATCGGAGAGTCGTATCCGAAACTACATGTCGGTAAAGGCTGGCCAAGTCTTTAGTTATGATAAGCTCGATGAGGATGTGAAGAATCTCTATGAGAGTGGACTCGTCGATGATGTCAAATTCCTCGCGGAGCCAACCGCAGATGGGATCAAGATCGTGGCGGAGGTAGAGACTCGTCCGTCACTCAGCAAGATCGAGTTCGAGGGCAATCACAGTTATTCTGACAGTAAGCTCCGTATGCTCTCAGGGATGAAGCCTGGGGGAGCACTCAATGATGGTGAGATCCTGAAAGGAAAGCGTGCGATCGAGAAGCATTACAAGAACAAGGGGTATCCAGATATGGAACTCTCCTACCGTCTAGAGAAGAGTAAGGACGGGTACTCTGATCTCCACTTCGTGATCAAAGAGGGGGAAAAGGGGCAGATCGATGAGATCTACTTTGAGGGGAACGACGCGTTTGCTGATGTCGTGCTCGAGAAGGAGATGAAGACTAAGGAGAAGGGGATCTTCTCATTTATTACTAAGTCGGGACAACTCGACGGCGCAGTACTAGAGGAAGATGTCCAAAAGGTAGTGAAGTACTATCAAAACAATGGATATCTCCGTGCAAACATTCCGGGTATCGAGCGTAAGGAAAAGGATAATGGCAAGATCGATCTGATTCTCCAAGTCAGCGAGGGAGAGCGTTATACCGTCTCTGGCGTCGGCTTTAATGGCATGAAGGTCTTCACATACGACCAAATGTGGCCAGCGCTGTCTCTGATCAAGGGTGATTCTTACTCCGCGGATAAGATGCAGGCGGACATCAAGATGATCCGCAACTATTATGGAGCAAAGGGGTATGCTGATGTACGTGTCCGTCCAGAACTGAAGAACACCGCTAATAATGGGGTGGCAATCAGCTACAACATTACAGAAGGAAAGCGCTACAAGGTGGGTCGCGTGAATATCCAAGGGAATGAGAATACGAAGGATCATGTCGTGCGTCGTGAGGTGCCATTGACTCCTGGAAAGTGGTTTAACTCTGTCGATCTCGATATCACGAAGAGCCGTCTCCGCAACCTCAACTACTTCAACAACGTCAGTGCGACTGGGTCTAAGAGTAGCCGTGAAGGGTATCGTGACGTCGATATCCAAGTCAGTGAGAAGCGTACAGGATCACTTGGGTTCGGTGCAGGCTTTAGCTCGATCGATAGTATCGTGGGGTATATCAACCTCGAGCAAACGAACTTTGACATCATGGATCCATGGGGCTTCACCGGTGGTGGACAGCGCTTTAGCATGTCAGCACGTGCAGGTTCACAGACGCAGGACTTTCGTCTAGGTCTGACGGAGCCGTGGTTCTTAGGGCGCCGTCTCTCCTTTGGTGGTGAGCTCTACTATCAAGATCGTCGCTTCCTCTCAGACGAGTTTGACCAGCGTAACTGGGGTGGTGCTCTGAATCTCCGTAAGCCTCTCGGTAAGCGTGGGTCGATCAAAGCGGAATACCGCATGGAGAACGTTCTCGTAGCGGTAAATGCGGCGAACTTAACGAATGGGTCCTCCTTCGCCGCAGAAGATGGCGAATACTGGAGAAGCGCGCTCTCACTGAGTTACCTCTTCGACTCTCGTGATAGTAACATCACTCCTCGTCGTGGTGAGAAGCTCGACCTGACGGCAACCTATGCGGGTGGTGTGATCGGTGGTGATGTCGATGCCTACACGCTCAATGCCCGTGCATCGAAGCACTTCCTACTCCCATTCGACGTGATCATCAACCTGACGAACGACTTTACCGTCGTGGATAGTACGGGTGATGGATCGATTCCGATCTTTGAGCGTACCTTTATTGGTGGTGCTCGTAACCTCAGAGGCTTCGACTTCCGTGATGTTGGTTCTGTCGCTAGAGGAACCAGAGATGCTGTTACCAATGAGACGATCGGTGGTCAGACGAGTGCGATTGCTACCGCTGAGCTTACCTTCCCGATTGCTAACACCGTGCGTGGTGCCGTCTTTGGTGATGCCGGTTTTGTGAACGTTGACGCGTACGACTTTGATCCAGCAGGTCTACACACAGACGTGGGTGTTGGGGTACGACTACAGCTCCCATTCGGTCCATTCGCGATCGACTATGCGATTCCTGTAGAGTTTGGCGACCAGCTTGACGACAGTGGACGCTTCCAGTTCTACCTCGACTACAAGTTCTAAGACTCTTTAGACGACTCATAGAATCAGCAAGCGGTTACGAAAGTAACCGCTTTTGTTTGCCTACGTTCAGGAAAAGTTTGTCACAGGGAAGAGGAGGCGTCTTAGAATAGATCTCAATAGCACAGCAGATCATCCAAGAGACGAAGAATGCCTATTAGGAAGGGGGGCATAATATGGTGCTGGTGCTTGTTTATGCATGCTGATTACGATTCCGTACTATTACTATGTAGGGGATATTTGATTAAATAATATGAAAGGAGCCTAGATGGAGGTATCTAAGGTTTGTTTTTGACGGTCTTTTGGTGATTGGTAAAATTATTCATTTTTCAAATTGTTGTTGATTTTTGATCTTTTTGACTGCATGATTGCGAAGTGCTCTAACTAAGCACGTTATCCCCTATGAAAAAATTATTCCTCACGTCAATCGTCCTAATGGGTTGCTCGAGTGCAGCAACTGTTGTCTCTGTTACAGGTGGTACCTACACTATCCAAGCTGAAGATGCAGATGTATTATCTGGTCTTACCATCGGTGACGGAGCTCCTGGCTATAATGGTACAGGTTACCTTGATACTACAGGCTCAGCTACCTTTAATTTTACAGGCTTAGACTTCGCAAACTACTCATATACGATCGATATTACGTCCTATGCTCGTTCAGGTAACAGTTTGGGAGGTGAAATTTCGGTTGATCCAGGGGGCTCAACATCGTTCGCACAGAATTCATGGACTGGTGCATTTACTGGATATAATCTAGCTACGGACGAGGCTTTAACAACTGCTAGTTTTACTCA
>WTJZ01000184.1 GCA_011524615.1 Akkermansiaceae bacterium
AAAAGTAAGTATGTCTGTGTTAGTTGAGCATCAATCGCGTCGAACTTTTTTGAGGAGTGTCGATAGAAGACTTACGTGGGTTGAGGTTGAACGTCGTGTGGTTGTACATGTCAACCATCTTGTCTTCGATCTCTGTCTTAACGCCTTTTTCAGGAGCTGCGTCGTATACACCCTCAAGAGCAAGAAGCTTGTCCATGTAGAGTGATGAGAAGTTCTCAACCTTAGAAGTACGGAGGTCACCGCCTGATCCTTTAACCCACATTACGTCAACTTCTTCACCAGAAAGTGGATCAATTTCTTTAACTTTCGATGAGGTGTTACCACCACCTGTGTTTGTGATACGTTGGTCTGCACCAAGAATGTTAGAACGGTATGCAAGACGCTCAGCTGCGTTGAGTGATGCTGCGTGCGCATCGTCCCAGCTGTAGTTTACGTGTTTAAAATCTGATGGGTTTGCCATGTTGTTTTGTGTTGGTTTGTTTTTGTTTTTTTCCGATGGGCCGCTTTTTTCCTCTCAATCCCACATAAAGGCAAGAGAAAAACGATAAAAAATCAGATCTGTTCACAATTTGAGAGAGATTATCTGTAGTGTTTTTGATGATCTCTATTGTGGTTTTCTGTAGATTGACTTCTTAATGCGTTGTGGGTAGGTGTGTAGAATTCAAGAATTAGGGTTCTAAAAAACGACCCTTTGGGTTCTCTTTTGTGCTTTTGTGTTTTTTGAGTATTATTTTGTGCGTGTTGATGTGGCTTTGTTGTGGTTTTTTGGTTTATTATCGCTTATTATTGAAATCTTTTTGCGATGTAGATAGTAAAAGTAAGTATGTCTGTGTTAGTTGAGCATCAATCGCGTCGAACTTTTTTGAGGTTGGGAGGGGTCATGATGACTCTGCCATTCTTAGAATCGTTCGCGGGCACTCTACCTAGGGGGGGGCGAGTTGCTCCTAAGCGGATGGTTTTCTTAGGTGGTGGTTTTGGTTTTACCAAAGATAGTTTCTATCCCAAGGCTGCTGGTCGCTTTGCGGAGATTGGTTTGACGGAGGGGCTTTCTCCGCTGAAGCGTCACTTAGATGATATTACAATGGTATCTAACATGACGAATTTGGGTGCGACGAACCCTCATGGAGGAAGTGGCTCCTATTTAACTGGTGCAAATGTGGCCGGCACTCCCGGGAAAAGGTTTCATAACTCGATTTCCTGTGACCAAGTTGCGGCTGAGCATCTGTGTCAGAATAATCGTTACTCTTCATTAGTGCTCTCGGCGAAGGAGCCTGATGGGTTGCAGAATGCAGGGCATGGTGCCGGACTGTCTCTTTCTTGGGATGAAGAGGGGAAATCTATTCCTGGTTATAATAAGCCATTAGAACTCTATCATGAGATCTTTGCGAGTACGACCCAGTCTAAGGAAAAGCTAAATGAGATCTTAAAGAAGAAGCAGAGCGTTCTGGATCTGTTAAAGGCGGATACATTAAGTATGAAGCGCCGATTGAGCAAGAATGATACTGATAAGTTAGAAGAGTATTACACCGGTATACGGCAGGTAGAGTTAGGTCTAGAGCGTCAAGCGAAGTGGGTGAGTGTTCCCAAGATGAAAGCGCCCTTTGAAATGCCCGACGAGGGTTTGATAGGAGAAGAGGCGATCCATCTCATGTATGATATGATGATTATCGCATTGCAGACCGGGATGACGAATGTGGTGACGTACAGGCAGCCAGTGTGCTCTCTCCTATCAGGGATGGGGGTTTCTCTCAAGGCGCATTCATTGAGTCACTATGGGTTTTCTCAGCCTAGGATCGATGCCTCCCGTGAGCGGGACCAGAAGTGTATGACTCTACTTGCTCATTTCATTGATCGTCTCAAGGAGGTGCGTGATGTTGATGGGAGAAGGCTCTACGATAACTGTATCGTTAGTTATGGTTCTAATCTGCGCAGTGGCCACGAATTGAGAAATGTGCCGGCTCTACTAACGGGTGGGGGAGCCGATGATATTAAGCATGGTAGCCATATTGTATTGCCTAAGAAGGATACTCCTCTTGCGAATTATTGGCTCACGTTGATGCAGCAGGCTGGGGTGCCGATTGAGAGCTTTAGTCATAGTACAGGAATCATTAAAGAATTAGTAGGACATGCTTAAGAGATTGATATGGTTATTGGCCGTAGGGTTGTCATATGGTGCTGAGAGCAAGGATCTGCGGACGACGGTGCTTCATCGTGAGACCTTGGAGCCATTTTTAGATAAGTACTGTGTCTCCTGTCACGGTGAGGAAAAGCAGAAGGGGCAGGTTAGGCTGGATGATGTCAGTTGGTTAGTCTCTGATAATGATTCGGCCCAGCGTTGGCAGGATGTGCTCGATCAGCTTAACTCTGGAGATATGCCTCCATGGGATGAGGAGCAGCCAAAGGAAGAAGAGTTAACGGAGGTGTTGGGTAAATTAACGGGGCACATGCAAGAGGCTCGTCAACGTCTGACCGCTCGTAATGATGGGGCTCAGATGAGACGTCTCAACAAGCGTGAGTACGCGAATACGATTCGAGAACTCTTTGGGTTCGACTTGAGGCTGGTAGACTTACCAGAAGATGGTGATTTTGAAGGGTTTGATACTGAGGGTTCTGAGCAATTATTTTCTGCCGTGCATATTCAGCAGTATTTACGACTTGGTAGAAGACTCGCTAAGGATGCGCTCAGGTGGAATACCTCTAAGTATCGAGAAGTGAATGTGAAGAGAGAGGATTGTGAAAAGGAATTAAACCCTCGATTATTGAAGGGGGTACAAAATGCAGATGAGAAGAAGCGCATCAGAGATGCGGGTGGTACGTGGCAAGAGATGGGGTTTGATGATAAGGGGGATGCGGAAATTCTCTTTCGTCAGTGGGATTGGCGTGTGGAAAGGCCGCGTTCTTACCTTAATTACCCGAGGGTAGATGAAGGCGTGTATTTATGCCATGAATCGAGAGGGGCTCGTATTAACTTACATGTTGATCATAGGGCATCCTATAAGGTTCGGATTAAGGGAGGGGTGAATGATCAAGGGGGAGTGGATGAGCTTCGTAGAATTATTAAGGTGAGTGACAATCATAATGTCTTAGGGACCCGCAAGATGTATGGGTCGATTAACTCTCCTCAAATCGTAGAGATGGATGTGGAGCCAACCTTAGGGGGAGTGTTGACGATCGCAGTGCATGAAAATTATCCTAATGACCGGATGAACTTCGATCAGTATGTGAGAAGGCTGGAGGGGCCGATTAACCCGAAGGATCCAGGTGCTAGGGTTTGGGTGGATTGGATCGAGATTGAAGGGCCTTTTTATCCAGAGAAGAGACCAGTGTTTGAGGAGTTGCTCTATCCTGGAGTGGAGACTGGAGGAAAGAGTTCTATTCTCAATGATGATCGTAAGGCTAAGCAGTTGATCGAGGACTTTGCTTACCATGCCTTTAGGCGAGAGAAGCCCCATTGGGCTTATGTAGACTCACTCTATAAGTATTTCATACAGCAGCGTGAGGATGGAGTGAAATACAAGGAAGCGCTAGCGGAAGTGATGGCTGTCATTCTTTCATCACCCAATTTCCTCTATATCCAGAAGACGGAACCAGTCGAGAAGGGGTTATATCTGAGTTCGAGAGAATTAGCTGTGCGTCTCTCTTACTTCCTCTGGAGTAGTCCACCTGATGAGGAGCTCTACGAGGCAAATCTCTATAATAAGGCGCAATATATGCAACAGGTGGATAGGATGTTGGCTCACCCTAAGGCCAAGGCGTTCAGAGATGGCTTCGTGTCGCAATGGTCTGAGTTCGAACGTTATGATGCGGTATCTGTGGATGAGTCTTATGTTAAGTTTAATCCTGGATTGCAACTGGATGCGAAGAAGGAGGTGATGGCGTTCTTTGAGGAGCTGGTGGAGAAGAATCTGCCTGTCACTAATCTGATTAGCTCGGACTTTGTGATGGTGAATGATGTGTTGGCTCATCATTATGATCTGAAGATGCCGGAGAAGGTAGTTGACGGACGCTTTGTGAAGGTGGATGTACCTGCGCAAAGCCCGCGTGGTGGATTGTTTACTCAGGCGGCGTTCTTGGTCACGGGGTCTAATGGCGAGCGAACCTCTCCGGTGATTCGTGGAGCCTTGTTGATGGAGAAGTTTATGCATGATAAGCCCGCACCTCCACCGCCAAATGTTCCCGAGTTAGGGGTGAGTACGGGAGAGCCGCTGAGTAATAAGCAACTGATTGAGTTGCATCAGAACCAGCCTGCTTGTGCTTCCTGCCACCGTGAGATGGATCAGCTAGGTCTAGCGTTGGAGAATTTTGATTCAGTCGGGAGTTGGCGAGATGAGGAACGTCTCGATCGTAGGAAGTCGGTAAGGATCCCGACGGGGGGAGAGTTGCCTAATGGGACAAAGTTCGCTAGTGTGAATGAGTTTAAGCAAATCATGCTAGAGACGATGAGTCCTAAAGTGGCTGAGGAAATCGTGGAGTCTCTCTTGGCATACGGGCTAGGGCGTCGTGTCGAGTTCTCTGATCAGCCAGGTGTGGAGTTGATTCTCGAGCAGACTCAGCCTGGTGGGTATAGAATGCGCGATATCATTAAGGCGGTTGTCTTGAGTCAGATCTTTAGACAGAAGTAGAAATACTGGACTCGATAAGGCTGCTCTGGCCGCGATTTCATCTTGTTTTGTATGGTGTCTTGTTCGAAAAAGGACGGGAAACCATGAAAATTGGATGTTGATTTTTTTCTGTTTGTTTTTGTTTTCTTCTGTAAATGTGACTTTTTGCTCGACACTTATGTGGGTTTGAGGGCAGATGTTAAGGATCTATTTACTATTTCCATGATACCTAGAGAGCGACAGGCAGAGATTATGAAGCTAATTAACCGTAATGGAACGGTTAAGACTTCTGATCTAGCGCTCAGATTAGACTGTACTGAAGAGACGATTCGACGAGATCTCGATTCACTCGAGCGAGCGAATCAAGTCGTGCGTTCACATGGTGGTGCAATGAGTATCAAGGATAGTTTACAAGACCTTCAGCACCATAAACGCGAGACTCGCGAGGTTAAGGAAAAGTTACAGATCGGTAAGAAAGCCGCGTCTCTTGTCCAGAAGGGAGAAACCATCTTTATCGACGAAAGCTCTACGGCATTAGCCATGGTTGACCACTTGCCGACAGATTTTGAGATCAATGTGGTGACAACTTCACTCTTAGTTGCTAATAGAGTGAGTGCTCATACCAATACCAGACTTTATATATTGGGTGGCCTCTATGATGGTAAGAGTTTTTCCTTCGGGGGGTTCCTTACCGAAGAGGCGATTCGCTTTATGAATATTGATCGCTTCTTCTTCTCATGTAAGGGGATCGATTCAGTGATGGGGGGCTCAGAGGCGAATGAAGAACGCGCTCGCCTCAAGAAGAATCTACTCAAGTTCGCGAAGTGGCGATGTCTCCTAGCAGATCATACCAAGTTAGGGCTCAAGGCTAAGTTTTCGTTTGTTTTCCCTAACGAGATTGACCTACTTATCACAGATAGTGGAGCGGATAGTGAATCATTAATGGCCTACACTCAGGCGGGTATATCAACGGATTTAAAATAAGATTTTTAAAAAGCATGAAAGTATATTTATCAGTAGACTTAGGCGCAGGATCAGGACGCGTCATCGCAGGTAAGTCTGACTTCAGTGAAGGACATACCGATCATGAATACCTCGAGATTGAGGAATTACATCGCTTTGATAACAATAATGCAGAATTACCAGGTGGTTACTTTTGGGACATTATTGGCATCTACCGTAATATCGTAGAAGGAATCCGAAAAGGGGTAGATAAGTATGGTGACGCGGTTCAGTCTGTAGGTATTGATACATGGGGCTGTGACTTTGGTCTCATCAGTGGCAATGGTAACTTATTAACCATCCCTCGTCAGTATCGTGATCCACGCTCAGAAGGCATGGGTGAGGAAATCGATCGCATCATTGGTCAGGATAAGGTGTATTCACTGACGGGAGTAAGCCCAGCATTTTACAATACAAGTGAGCACCTTCTTGCGCAGGTTAAGTCAAAGTCATCTGCTCTCACAGAAGCGAAGGACCTCCTCTTCATCTCTGACCTCCTTGCATACTGGCTCACAGGACTCAAGGCGACGGAAAGAACGATTGCATCTACGAGTCAACTCTACAGCCCAGCAACTCAAGATTGGGCATGGGAAGTGATCGAAGCTCTCGGCATTCCTAAGTGCATCTTCGGGCGCATACATGATCCAGGAACGATTCTTGGTAAGACTAGACCAGAGCTAGACGGTAAGATCGGTATGTCAGGTCTCACCGTGGTGAACTCTCCACAACATGATACTGCGTCAGCAGTGGCAGGTATCCCAATCGGAGCATCTTCTGAAGATAAGGATGCGGTTGATGTTTGGGTGAGCTCTGGTACTTGGTCAATCATGGGAGTAGAACTCGATCAGCCGATTCTCACTCAAGAGGCTAAGGCATTAGGCTTTGCAAACGAGACAGGAGTTGATAATTCGATTCGTTTCCTCAAAAATATATCAGGTCTGTGGATGATTCAAGAATGTCGTAGACATTGGCAGACAGAAGGCACAGATTACAACTACGCAGCGCTAGTAGAATTAGCGTCACAAGCTGAACCATTCACCGCATTCGTAGACCCTGATGACCCTATGTTCTCTACTCCTGGAAATATGCCTGGCAAGATTGTCGAGTACCTAGAGAAGACAGGCCAACCTGTGCCAGAACTCAAAGGGACGATTCTCCGAATCGCGACTGAGAGTATCGCTCTTAAGTACCGTCTCGTTTTTGAACAGCTTGAGGAGTTGATCCAGAACAGCCTCGGTAAGAAACTAGGCAAGGTGTACATGGGTGGTGGAGGAATCCAGAATGTGATGCTAGCGCAAAACGCAGCTAATGCAATCGGCCGTGAGGTCGTTGCAGGCCCGATCGAGGCGACATCATGTGGTAACCTGATCACACAAATGGTGGCTCTTGGAGACCTACCGGACACCGCAGCGGGTCGAGATCTGATCCTCCGCAGCAATGACATCAAACATTATCTTCCTGATGACGCAGCAACTTGGGAAACTCAAGTAGCGCGCTTCAAAACAATTATTCAAAACAAATAACCTACAGAAAACTATGGCTCACGATCCAGAAAGAACAATCGAATTCGAATTCCTCCGCGCTACCGAAGGAGCAGCACTCACATCATCACTTTGGCTCGGTAAGGGTGAAAAGGAATTAGGTGACGCCGCCGCATGTGACGCTATCCGTGGTATGTTCGACCTCATGGACATGCAGGGTGAAATCACGATTGGTGAAGGTATCAAGGACGAGGCTCCAGGTCTTTTCCTCGGTGAAAAAGTAGGTAACTGGAAAGAAGGAACTACTCGTTTCGACATCGCACTTGACCCTGTAGACGGAACAACAAACCTCTCAAAAGGTATGCCGAACTCAATCAGTTGTATTGCTGCTGCGATTCCTGATGAGTCAGGCCAGGCTGCACTTGAAGACATTCCTGCGTTCTACATGGACAAGCTTGCTTACCCTGAGGCAGTACGTCTTGCATGGATGGAGAACCCAGAGCTTCCTCTCTCACTTGACGAACCACTTGAAAACGTGATCGAGTGTGCCGCTAAGATTCTTAATAAGGACGTGAGCAACATGGTTGTCATGATTCTTGACCGTCCACGTAACCAAAAGCACATCGATGCGGTACGTAAGGTTGGTGCTAAGCTCCGTATGATCGCTGATGGTGACATCGCAGCTGCTCTCGCTCCAGCAATGCCAGGAAGCGGAGTTGACCTCTATGCTGGTATCGGTGGATCACCTGAAGGTGTACTTTCAGCGGCGGCACTTCGTTGTCTTGGTGGTGGCCTCATGGCGCGTATCTGGCCAAGTAGCGAAGAAGAGAAGCAAGAGCTCATCGAAGCTGGTTGGGGTGACCGTCTTGATAAGGTATACCTTTCTAAGGACCTTGCTAAAGGTGAGAGCATCATCTTCTGTGCAACAGGCATCAGTGACTCACCACTTCTTAAGGGTATCGAGTCTGAAGGTAAGTTCCTCCGTACGCACTCAGTTCTTATGCGTGTACGTAGCAAGACTGTCCGTTTCGTTGAGGCGATCCACAACATGGACAAGAAAACGATCCGCCTTCGTTCAACAAATGGCGAAACAACGCTTGCAGAAGCTGGAAAACAAGCGACAGTAGGCAACTAAACTGTTACAACGACAACAAACATGTCTCAGAAAGAATACTTTAACTCAGAATACCCGTCGGTTGAGCACCTCATCAAGAAGGCTCAATCGCGTGTACCTGGATTCGCGTTCGACTACCTTCATGGTGGGTGTTTCTCCGGAGTGAACCTTGATCGTAACATCGAAGATATCAAGAAGGTGCAGCTTAAGCCATGGTATCTTAAGGATTACCAAGGTGCATCTCAGGAGACTGAGCTCTTCGGTAAGACATACAGCTCACCATTCGGTGTAGCACCTGTAGGTCTTCAAGGGCTTATGTGGCCAAACTCATGTGAGTACTTAGCACAAGCAGCAAAGGATCATAATATTCCGTTTACTCTTTCGACTGTAGGTACAGCCTCTATCGAGAAGATTGCTAAGATTACGGACGGGGACTTCTGGTTCCAGCTCTACCATCCAGCACAGGATGATCTTCGTGATAAGCTTCTTGAGCGTGCATGGGATGCAGGTTGTCGTACTCTCGTTATTCTTGCTGATACTCCTACGTTTGCATACCGTCCGATGGAGATCCGTAATGGTCTCTCGATTCCTCCACGTATGACAATGCGTAACATCGCTCAAATGATGTTCCGTTGGAACTGGTGCTTTAGCCAGCTCTTTGCAGGAGGTATGCCTGAGTTCCAAACGATGAAGCCATATATCCCGAAAGGTCTCAGCATGAAGCACCTCGGTCTCTTCATGAACAAGACGTTCTCTGGTCGTCTTACAGAGGCTAAGATCGCTCCTATCCGTGATAAGTGGAAGGGGAATCTCGTGATTAAAGGTATCGTGAACCCTGAGGATGCAGAGGTTGCTGTTAAGCATGGTCTCGACGGTATGATTGTTTCTAACCACGGTGGTCGTCAACTTGACCGCGGTGAGTCAACAATCGAGCCGCTTAAGCGTCTTGCTCCTGACTTCAAAGGTAAGATCAAGATCATGATGGATTCAGGTATCCGTAACGGTGCTGACATCGCTGCTGCTATGGCTTGTGGTGCAGACTTTACCTTCATGGGACGTACTCCAATGTACGGTGTTGCAGCTCTTGGTAAGCACGGAGGTCACCACACCTTCGAGATGATCAAGAAGCAGCTTCAGCAAAACATGGAGCAGATTGCTTGTGAGAAGGTGACAGACTTCCCTCGTCACCTTGTTTCTGAGTAATTCTTTATTACATTAGTTTTCTGATAGCAGGCTCATCTGAGCCTGCTATTTGTGTATACAGAGGGGACGTGTATTACCCTTGTGTATTCAGTTAGTGGGAAGCGCTCTCAGGAATGGGAGTATCATTGTAATAGTGAGTCCACTATTAGTAGAGAATCTTCGCGACAGTACTCTAAAAGAAAACC
>WTJZ01000287.1:0-4233 GCA_011524615.1 Akkermansiaceae bacterium
CGTCAGTGAGGGCGAGACCTTGTTCCGCAGAGCAGAAGTATTCGATCTCCATTTGTTCGAATTCACGAGAACGGAAGGTGTAGTTACGAGGGTTGATTTCGTTACGGAAGGCCTTACCGATCTGTGCGATACCGAATGGGAGCTTGAGGCGCGAGGTGTCGAGGATGTTCTTGTATTGCGTGAAGATGGATTGGGCCGTCTCTGGGCGGAGATATGCCGTGGCGTTAGGATCATTCTCGTCGGCTGAGGCACCCATCTGAGTCTTGAACATGAGGTTGAACTCACGTGGCTCAGTGAGGAGTGATCCATTCTCTGGGTTGAAGGTAGTAGCCTCGGTCACTTCCTTAGAGCCAGCAGAGACGACACTGAGTTTTTTGAATGAGATGGTCTTATCCTTTAGGAACTTAGCATAGAATTGCTTAGCCGTCTTGGTGGCAAAGTTCTCATCCTGTCCATCTTGGGCGAGGACCGCGTATGGTTTCTCGATTGAGAAGCCGCTCTCCTCGTGGCTTGCACCTGAGAATTCGTAGACCGTACCAGCCATTGGGTCGATCTTGTCCGCGCGGAGACGAGCATTGGTGAGGAGACAGTCACACATCGGGTCTGAGAATCCACCGACGTGACCAGAAGCGGTCAGAACTGCTTGGTGGTTGAGGATCGATCCGTCCATCCCTACGATATCATCGCGCTCGGTTACGTTCTTACGCCACCAGAACTTCTTGAGGTTGTTCTTGAGCTCTACTCCGAGTGGGCCGTAGTCCCAGCATCCGTTGAGTCCGCCGTAGAGTTCACCTGATTGGAAGATGAATCCTTTACGCTTGGAGAGGGAGACGATCTTCTCCATCTTTTGTGGGTCGGTATTACTACGATCTGCCATAATATTCTGAGTTTAACTTAGAACAGCACCTGAGGCGTAAGAGGCAAGGAGAAAAAGAAGGCTCAGGGGCTTTTTCAGAAACCGTATTCCCTCATGCACCATTCCGGGAATGAGGGAATAAACCTATTGGCATCTAGTGATAATGTGGTAAGGCATGAGTATGATCACGGCGTACGTGCATGACTGGAATCCGATTTTGTTGGAGCTTGGTGGACCGTTAGCGATTCGCTGGTATGGGCTCTCGTATTTACTGAGCTTCGTAGCGGGCTTTTACTTACTGAAGCATTTGGCACGTCGTCAAATGTGGGTCCTACCAGAGCAGGAGGTATCGGACTTCATCGCGATGGCTGCGATGTTGGGGGTCTTTTTAGGCGGTAGATTAGGGTATGTGCTCTTCTACATGATCCCTGATAAGGGGATCGGAGAGATTCTGCGTGATCCTCTGACCATTATCCGTGTATGGGATGGTGGGATGGCGAGTCATGGCGGGATCCTAGCCTTGGTGATCTTCACCTACTTCTATTCTCGGAAGAAGAAGGTCTCGTGGACCGGTCTAGGGGATGGACTCTGCGTGGTGGCTCCCATTGGTCTCTTCTTCGTGAGAATCGCGAACTTTATTAATGGGGAGCTCTATGGTCGAGTCGACCAAGCATGTCGATGGGCAATGAAGTTCCCAAATGCACTGATTGACCCTAAGGCGCCAGAGTCGCAGAACTATTATGCCGCAGTAGGGGCGGTACAAAAGGTGGAGCCTGAGATGGCGGGACGGAATCTGTCTATCGATGAGATGAAGGATGTACTCCGTGGGAATGATACGTTGCAGGAGACCTTTGAGCTCCTTCTGATGCCGCGTCACCCTTCACAACTGTATGAGGCCTTGTTAGAGGGTGTCTTGCTCTTCGCAGTCCTGTTTCTAGTCCGGATAAAGGTGCAGCAACTACCTCATGGGCTACTGACGGGACTCTTCTTTATTCTCTATGCGATCGGGCGTATGACGGCAGAGCAGTTCCGCGAACCAGATTCGGCGATGATTGCCTTTTTGACGAAGGGACAGTTCTACTCATGCTTCATGATCGCGATGGGAGTGGCCTTCCTCGTATGGGCTCTGCGTAAGCCTAAGACTACCTAATATAACCCTAAAAAGACATGAAAAGAGAATACCGCATCGAGTGCGAAATGCCTAGCAACTATAATGCTACCAATGTGCTTCGGAAGCTCCCGTCTCCCATCAGTCCTCAGATGACAGAGATTTATAACTATTCGGTCGAGGACTATGGGTTTTACTTCTTGGATAACTTAGTCGATCAGACTGTTGCTGGATACGCATTGAAGTTATTTATCGACGAGGCTTTATCTCTTTCGGAAAGCGTTAAGATTACAGAGCTCTAACGGATGCTCTTCTGTTGTCTACATGATTGCGGGTATATCACCACGTAGTCGGCAACTCGGATACGTCTATCCTAGGCCGTTGATAAGCGAGTGCCTCAGCGCTCAGGGGCGCCTCTTTGCTCATGGTATAAGATATACCGGAGACAGTGTGATGCGCAGCTAGGAATGTGTATACGAAAAAAGGAGCTCTTATGAGCTCCTTTTTTCGGTATTGGTAAAGTAGAGAAAGTGCTTATGCAGCGTTCTTCTTAGCCTTACGGATGATGTCTGAAACAGTGTCAGATGGCTGTGCGCCGTTTCCGATCCACTTGTCTACTTTTTCAAGATCAATCTTCCAGTTCTCACCTTCTACCATTGGATCGTATGTTCCGATTTGTTCGATGTAACGGCCATCACGTGGAGCACGCTTATCTGCTGCTACGATCTTGTAGTACGGTTGGTTTTTTGCACCTTTTCTTTGTAATCTGAGAGCTACCATATGAGTGGGGAAAAATGGAAAATCTTAATGACAGATAATTTTAACCCTGCCAAGTGTTTTTTTATAAATTATTATTTAAGAAGAGTGTAATATATGGTTCGAGCCTTTATTTTACATGAGTTAATGAGGGACGTGCGAGGTGGTGATAGAATGGTTTAGATGTGTTCTAGAGTGGGTCTTTAATGGCATGATTACACGTTAAAAAGAGGAATGGCACGAAATGCTTGCACGGTTTTTGACGGTGTAAGCGTATATTGGTTATATGAGACACTTAATGATGATCGTTTGTTTATGCGCACTGGCTCGCGGACAAGAAGTGAAGACATATACATATCCAGATGGGGGACATCAGTCTAGTAAGCCAGCCCATTTGTTTATCCTGTCAGGCCAATCGAATATGGCCAGATTAGATCCAGCGGTATCATTCACTCCTACTGTGGCAGCACATTTTGGTCAGGATGATGTGATCGTGGTGAAGCTTGCGAAGGGGAGCCAGCCGATCAGTCAATGGGATCGAGAGTGGCTGTCGGCACAGGGGACCAGGATGTCCGATCAAGGAGCGCTCTATGAGCAGCTGATCTCACTGGTCAGATCAGCAACTGAGGGGCGTAAGGTGCTCTCTGTAACGCTCGCATGGATGCAGGGAGAGAATGATGCTAACCGGAATCAAGTATCGGTATATAGAGGAGCACTGGATCGGCTCCAATCTCAACTCGTGGAAGACCTCTCCCATGAGGATGTCAACCTCGTGATCGGGCGACTCAGTGATGCGAAGAGTAATGAGGGTAACCCTAGGCGTGAATCGTGGCTAGCGATGAGAGCACTACAGCAAGAGTATAGCGAATCATCAGACTCGCGAGCCTGGGTGAATACGGATGATCTTAATAATATGACAGACCGTGAGACAGGAGAACCCCGTAATGATGTCC
This sequence comes from Akkermansiaceae bacterium, assembly GCA_011524615.1. GTDB lineage: Bacteria > Verrucomicrobiota > Verrucomicrobiia > Verrucomicrobiales > Akkermansiaceae > WTJZ01. Next base: position 3,674 of record WTJZ01000287.1, read on the forward strand.
ACTATACGCAAGATGGATACCGCACGTTTGGCCAGCGTTTGGCCGAGGCTGCGATCGCATTGGTAGACGCTGAGCAGTAGGACTCTTCAGCGTCTCCCTGCCGGCTCCTATCGGTTAGGCGCGAGTTGGAACATGAACCCTTTGAGGTATTCTGTCTCTGGGAGCGCCGGATAGATGGGGTGGTCTGGGCGTTGGCCATGGCTCTCGACTAAGCGTAGAGTCTTCTTAGCATCTACCGCTGACTCGACGATCATTTCTAGGAAGCGCTCTCTCGTCGCATGATGAGAGCAGGAGTAGGTGGCGAGGTAGCCATCTTTATTGAGTAGCTTGAGTGCTCGGACGTGGATGTCCTTATATCCTCGCATGGCTCCATTGAGAGTCTTCTTGTTCTTGGTAAATGATGGCGGATCTAGGATGATGAGGTCATAAGTCTCCTCGGTATTACGGAGGAAGTCGAAGACGTTGTCCGCGATCGCTGTGATCTTGACTCCATTGCGTTCCGCATTCTCTTTGACTGATTCGATCGCACTCTCTGAGATGTCGACACAGGTCACTTCGCT
>WTJZ01000287.1:4333-7743 GCA_011524615.1 Akkermansiaceae bacterium
AGTGTCAGGGTCTGTAGGACGAGGTGGTCTCCGTAGCGATCGACGATGACTCCGGGGATTCCATCACTCTCACTCCAGACGAGACGGCAGAGATCCATTTGTACGCCAGAACGTTCTCTCACCGAGACCGCGTATTCCATTCGACGGATGAAGAATGGCACATCGAGCTCTTGCTTACGTCGGGTGAAGCGACGGGCCACGATTTGTGACTGTGGATTATAGATCGCAGTGCCTAGCGGGCGATCACGAAAGTCCTTTAGCGAGATCACATCACCTGGCTGTGGATCGCCAAAGGTTTTTTGGATCTCAGATTGGTATACCCACTCATGTCCGTGGAAGATGCGTGCGCGTGGACGTATGATTAGACCTGCCATAGTCATGCAGTATGCGCGACTAGACCTCTAGGTCGATTCTTTTTTTAAGCAGGACCTGGGAAACTCTCGTACAGGTAGCGATAAGCCACACGTGCGAAGGGGGCACTACTTGTAGCTACTGAGCCAAGGCAGATGCTAGGCTCTATCGTGTTTGATAGACGATCTGATAACGCTCGCTGTGTGATCGAGATGCTCTCGACTCGTTTTGGTGCGGTTTTACCCAAAGATGAATCTCTTCATCGCGCGGTTCAGATTCTTGATCCCACCGCCCTGTTGTGTTTGGTATTCGTACTCCTCCTTCATCTTGATGTAGTCTTGAGGGTGCTTACCTTTTACGTACTCTAGGGCTTTTGAATCTGTAGCGTATTCCTCGATCCAGAAGTAGGCAGCCTTTTGGTGCTCGTATTCTTCTAGTTGCATGTCTTCGTCGATGAAGTACTTCTTCTCTGCTAGCTTGAAGATTTGCTTATGAACCTGCATTGGTAATTCATGCTTTTTCTTCTCCGCCGCCGCTGCTGCTGCGATCTGCTTTTCTTGGAGAGCCTTTTGTTCTGCAGCTAGTTTCTCTTGCTGCGCTTGTTCTGCGGCAGCTACTTTTCTTGCCTGCTCATCCAGATACGGCTGAATCATTTTCTTTCTCTCAGGAGTCCAGTTGAAGTTATCAGGTAACTCGGAGATTGGAATAGAGACGATGCCGCTATCATGCCATACTACCATTTTATCCTCTTTTACCTTCTTAACAGTAATGTTCTGGTAAGTTCTGCCGTCGTTTAACGCCAGGTCCTCACCCATTACTACTGCACAAAGCAGAGCGAATATAATGAAAGTCTTATTCATGTGCCGCAATAAATGGAGGTTTTTTCAATAAAAAGCAAGATATTTATGAGTCAAACTTAATATAATACTCTCCTTAAATTGTCGTTTTTTAGATTTTTTGTATTAAGTGTGCGTTGATTAGTTATTATCGCTTATCTAGAGATTATTGAGGGACGCATGTTTATGAGGAAAAATAAGATCCGATTTGGACTATTTCAGTTACCTTATCAGTTTTTTGAAGATTTTTTTAATTTAGGGGCATCTCCATGTTGATCTGGATATAGTGCTGGGAGTTTGTCCCTGCTTCAGCTGTATTTTTTATACAGGCTCCCCACTGAAAACCAGCAATTGGATGATAAGAGAGGAGGATTACAATCCTGTGGTAGGCAGCTCTGCGAGTGATAATTCCTGCGGGATAGGGTGGTCTAGGAGGATATGGTTGAGGAGTGTGTGAGCAACCTTAGGAGCGTAGAGGACTCCTTTTGAGCCGAGACCGTTCATGTAGTATTGATCACTCTCCAGTGACCCGATGACAGGTTCACTTTGGCGGATGATGGGGCGTACGCCTGCGACGTGTGAGATCACTTCGAAGGGGACGTTGATCAGGCGCGAGATCCCCGCTAGGACCTTTTCCTTACCTGCGGCTGTGGGAGTATTAGTGAGGTCGTCCCATTCATAATTGGCTCCTGCGAGAAAGGTGCCGTCCTCGTATCCCGTTGGTACGATCCAGGTGCCACGGCTGAGAATACGGTCTTGGGGCAGGTCTGGAGCCTTGATGGTGAGGATTTCCCCCTTGGCACAGCGATGTGAGAGTTTGATGGGATTCTGTTCGATGAGGCTTCTGGCTCCACCTGAGTAGATCACGGGAGTCGAACATAGAGGGATAGGCCCCTCTTGGTACAGCCCTCGAGATCCGAAGTAGGCGCGAGTCTCTTGTACGAACTTCTTGACGTAGAGTCTGCCACTGCCCTTTTGGACGAGTGCTCCCGCGTCTGCGTGTACATGTGATAGGTCGTCTTCTATGGAGTCGACCCAATGGGCGACTGCAGGCTTGGCCTCACACTTCCGCTCGAATTTACGTCGATCCTTGGCGTCGAAGAAGGGGCGCACTACGGGGTAGGAATACCAGAGCTTGGTCTCGAGCTCGCTCTCCACTCGGGCGTAGAATGCGAGTGCATCCTCATGATACTCGCTGATGCGCCATGATGGGTTGAGCGCCTTCCCCGTGATGGGCGCTAGCATACCAGCTGCGGCTAGCGAGCTTGCGCGCTCAGGCTGATCCTCACGAAGGACAAAGGGGTGTCCTCGGAAGTGTAAGTCCCACGCTAATGAGCAACCTGCTAATCCAGCGCCAATGATAGTCACGGTGTCCTCTCTAAGCATAACGAGATCGTTCACAAAAAAAGGCGTGTCACGCACGCCCTCTTCTTATTCTTCTTCCCCTCTGAGTTCCGCTTGCAGTCCTGCGTTTGGATCTGGCCATTCGGCATCATATCCCTTTGCGTAGTTGAACAGAGGGCGGTGGAGGTATTCTTCGAACTTCTCCTTCTGTTCCTTGTTTAGCTTATACCAGATAGCGACATTGTAGGCACGCGTCACCTTGAACATCATCTTGAGGGTGAGTCGACGTCCATTACGGGCACGCTGTACCTGCTTATACGTCAGTTGTTCCTCAGAGGCATTTACCAGATCCTCGTTTACTAATCCCCACTTCTCCATCATTTCGATCAGTGGCTGTGGGCCTAAGTCCAATTCGCTCATGTAGCAAAATACACGTCAATTCGGCCTCAGGAGCAATAAAAATTTAAAATTTACTTTCAAAAGAACAACTGTTCATATAAATAGTATTCAAATGATTGCAAAAGTTTTTAGTGCCGCAGTCCAAGGGGTGAATGCCTGCCCCGTGACCATCGAGGTCGCCTTTCGCGAACCAGCAGATCCGCAGGAGCCGTCCAAGACTATCATCGTTGGGTTGCCCGATGCGGCGGTACGGGAGTCTTCTGCGCGTGTCCAATTTGCCCTGAGCGGGAGTGGCTTTTACTCGAACTCCGGTACACATGTCATTAATCTCGCCCCCGCAGATCTGAAGAAGGAGGGGCCTTCCTTTGATCTTCCCATCGCGATAGCTATGGCGATCTGTGGGATGGAGCTGGATCTACCTCAGTTAGCGGACTACCTGATCGCAGGTGAGCTCTCCCTAGATGGCTCCCTCCGTCCCGT
>WTJZ01000287.1:7843-9559 GCA_011524615.1 Akkermansiaceae bacterium
GGATGACAGGTGGACAGACCTCCTTCATCCGTGAGCGTCCCTATCGAGCCCCTCATCATACGATTTCGGAACCAGGATTACTTGGCGGGGGGAGTAACATTGCCCCAGGAGAGGTCTCCATGGCGCATAATGGAGTCCTCTTCCTAGATGAGTTCCCTGAGTTCCGTCGCTCGACCCTAGAGATACTGCGTCAACCTCTTGAGGACGGGCATGTCACCATCTCGCGTGCGAGTGGGACACTCACGTTCCCTAGTAACTTTATCTTAGCAGCCGCCATGAACCCATGCCCATGTGGCTTCCTCGGCGACCCTAAGATGCAATGCACCTGTACTAAGTATCAGCTGGATAACTACCGTAACCGTCTCTCGGGGCCGATCCTCGACCGAATCGATATCCAGATCACCGTCCCTCGGATCGATTACCAAGAGTTGAGACGTGAGACCCAAGAGGAGAGCTCGACCACGATTCGTGAACGTGTCGTACGCGCGCGCAATCGCCAACTCCAGCGCTATGCAGGATCAGGAGTGTTTTCCAATGCCCAAGCAGGAGGACGTCTCCTTTCCGCACATTGCCAACTCGACGAAGCCACCCACCAAATCCTCCAACGCTCTATCGAAAAGTTTGGCTACTCAGGACGCGCTCACAACCGTATCCTCAAGGTCGCCCGCACCATCGCTGACCTCGCCGAGTCCGACCACATCCAAAAGATACATGTCATGGAAGCGCTCCAACTCCGCTCCAATGACCGCCACGAACGCACCTCGCCCAGCCATGCCCCAAGGAACAACTCTCCTATTCGGGCCGTCGGGTAGGGGGAAAATTCAGGGTGAGAGATAAGGTAAGAACGCCTTACCTTCTTCTTATCCCTAGCGCCCTCATGATGAAGCCGACGACGCAAGCTATTAAAACAAGACCAAAGCCTACTATAACGAATGGAAATGGTCTTCGTTCTTTGCGCCGTGTAGATTTTTCATTACTATAGAGAGTAGGCTTTACCGGTTTTGCGGAGAATCTCGAATCGCCTAAGGTGCTTTTGATTTCGTCATTTAATTTGTTACTCAATTTAGCAAAGGTGCTTTCTATTCCTTTAGCTTCCATAAATTCATTTCCATTATCTGGACCAAATTTGGTGGGGTTCCTTTCAATTACGAAACCTACGGGAGCTATGATTTCATCCAGCGCGTCATAATAGGTCTTAGCTTGCTCACTCTGGGGAATAACTTGCATGTAATTGACCCTAAATCCTAGTCTAAGAGGAATGTCTGGGGAGTAGTTTTTTCTAAAGTATAGGCTCCATCGTTCTCCTCCAGGCCCTTGCCACCCTCCATTAAATCCTTTGGGCGCTGCACCAAAGTTTCTATTATCATACCCAGCAGGATCATCTTTGACAGCCTTGAGGAATACTTTCAATTCTTCTTCTGTCCTTCCCATTTTCGAGAGCCAAGGCATGATAGTCTGCTCTGCAGTTTCTAGAGTTAAAGGCTGAGAAATAAATACTATCTTTAAGAGCTTACCCGTTGTTAAAGGCGCTACCTCGCCTGTTTCTGCATGGAAGATGGGCATGCAATCCCCTTCACAAGCACTCACTCTTACGCGCACGTGTCTAAACTCAAGAGAGACGCTTTCCATCCCAGGGAGGTAATAGGGCTTAATACCGGATTGAAACACGTCTTCGAGCATGCCCTGCTTAGAAAGCGTTAGATTACAGATCGGCCA
>WTJZ01000044.1:0-2452 GCA_011524615.1 Akkermansiaceae bacterium
CTCTGGAACTTTAAGATCTGCAGTGCTGAGTTGGAGAGTTCAGAGTCTGCAGTCTCCTCAATGAGGGGGAATTGTGAGATGATCTGCGACTTGAGGCTCTCTACCTTTTGTGAGAGTACATCGAGGTGATCCTTTTGCTCGAACAGCTTCTTATCGAGGAGCGTTTGAGTGAGAAAGGTTGAGGCTTCACTCTTCTTTTGGGCGAGATCTCTGATTGTCGTGATCGTGTCCGCCATTTGAGTGAAAAGGGGGAGAATGACCTCGGGCAGTTGAGTATGCTTTTCCTTCTCGATATGATGTGCAACCATCCACGCCTCGATTCTTGTTACAGGTGAGAGGAGGTTGTTGCGTGCTTGGAGTTCAGGCTCACCCTTTGCGCTTTGGTCGTAGGCAGACTTGATCGCTTCATCCTCTAGAAGGAGGCTGGGTGATAGTCCTAGGATCGAGAAGGGGTTCATAAGACTTATGCCGAGAAGCTTTCTCCACAAGAGCAGGTTACTGTAGCATTAGGGTTCGTGACCTTGAATCCACCTTGTTGGAGGTCATCGGAGTAGTCGAGTTCGCTACCGGAGACGAAGAGAGCACTCTTTGGGTCAATGACGACGGCCACTCCATTTGAACGAACACGGATGTCACGGTTTTTTGGTTCATCGACGAGGTCCATTTGGTATTGTAGCCCACTACACCCACCTCCGACGACTGCGATACGGAGCGCTCCTTCAGGACGCCCTTGCATTTCTAGGAGTGAGGTGAGCTTGTCGGAGGCACCATCGAGAACCTTGATCAGCTTTTCGTTACCTTCTGTAATCTTCATGGGATGAGTGTACGTAGCGGATGCTTAGATGCTAGATTTTTTTCCCTCTAATAAAAAGAGATGAGTTTGAGTGCTCAATAAGGAAGGCGGACGGTCTAAAGTAAACGTACTGAAGGTTATCATTTATTTCAATGTTCTTATTTATTCTATCGATTTTCCTGTGGGGTTATGGTGTGATAGAGCTATCATCATGAATGTACACCACCTAGAGTTGTTCTACTTTGTTGCAAAGTTTGAGGGGATTACGAATGCGGTTCGTAAGATGCCGTACGGTATTCAGCAACCTGCAGTGAGCGGGCAACTACTTCAGTTGGAAAAGAATCTAGGAGTAAAGCTGTTTAATCGTCGCCCCTTTACTCTCACTGCGGCGGGTGAGGAGCTCTATGATTATGTGTACCCTTTCTTCTCTAAGATGCCACTGGTAGAGTCTAAGCTGAGAGGAGAAGAGAGCAATACACTCCGCATCGCGGCCTCTGCCATCGTGCTTAAGAATCACTTGCCGATCGTCCTAGGGGTGATGAAAAAGCATAATCCCGATCTCAAGCTACACTTATCAGATGTGGCGCCTGCTGCATTGGGACGGTTGATTCAGGAGGAAGAGGTCGATCTGGCGGTCACAGCGGTTGCTGGCCCTCCTGAGGCTCCTATTAAGATTGAGCCGCTGATGGAGATTCCTGTGGTGTTACTCTTACCAGCAGATGCTCCAGAGCAAGAGTTCGCGGATCTGCTAGAAGATGATGACTACCTACGAGGTAAGCGACTCAAGTATCCGTTAGTGGGGATGTCCGAGGAGCAGGTGATCTCAAAGGTCTTTGGTAAGTTCATGCAGCAGAATTCCGTTGAGTGGGAGCGAGTGATGCAGGTCGGGGCGCTCGAGGTGATTCATGACTACGTACTACAGGGGTTCGGGATCGGAATAGGGATTCAGATTCCAGGGCGTAGACTTCCTGAGGGGCTGCGTGCGATACCGCTGGAGTGTCCAGCGATGACGCTGGGGGTACTCTATCAAGGCCGCCTGAAGCCCCTTGCACAGGAATTTATCCAGCACGCACGTGAGGCTGCAGAAGCTCTTGAACGAGTGAAGTAGTATTAATATTGGCGCGGAAACTGAGAGAAGTCGGCCTTACGCTTTTCGACAAAGGCCGTGCGGCCCTCTTTTGCCTCGTCTGTACCGTATGCGAGACGGGTGGCTTCTCCGGCGAAGACTTGTTGCCCGACCATCCCGTCGTCGGTGAGGTTAAAGGCGAACTTGAGCATCTTTTGTGCGGTAGGTGACTTCTCATTAATGATACAGGCCCACTCGAGAGCCTTCTTCTCGAGATCGGCGTGAGGGATGACTTTATTGACCATTCCCATTTCATAGGCATCTTGCGCGGTGTAGCGGAGACCTAGGAAAAAGATTTCACGAGCGCGCTTTTGTCCTACTTGTTTGGCGAGATAGGCGGACCCGTAGCCCCCATCAAAGCTTGCTACATCAGCATCCTTTTGCTGGAAGAGGGCATGCTCCTCAGACGCGAGAGTCATGTCACAGATGACATGGAGGGAGTGTCCTCCTCCGACGGCATATCCAGGGACCACGGCGATGACGACCTTCGGCATGAACCGGATGAGGCGCTGTACCTCTAAGATATGCAGACG
>WTJZ01000044.1:2552-9525 GCA_011524615.1 Akkermansiaceae bacterium
TTTAACATTCATCAAACGATATGCAGACAATACTTAGAAGACTATGCATCCTCTTAGCCGTACCACTTGTGGCTAATGCGGAGCATCCTGGTAAGCAGGTGTACACTCAATTATGTGCAGCGTGTCACGGCGCTAACGGAGAGGGTGTAGGAAATGGGGCGTTCCCTCCCATGAAGAACTCAGAGTGGGTGAAAGGCGATAATAAGAAAATTGCACAAATTCTACTCCACGGGCTCAAGGGGCCTGTATCGGTAGCGGGTAAGACATATGATCTACAGATGCCTGCCCAAGGAGCTCTCTCATCTCAACAAAAAGTGGATGTGATCAACTACATTCAACAGCAGTGGGGAGGTAAAAAGAAGGACACCTTTACCATCAAGATGATGGAAGAGGAGATCAAGCGCTCGAGTAAGCGTAAAAAGCCATGGACGGCAGTCGAATTAGAATCAGCGTTCCCTAAGCAAGGTCTTTTCAAGAACTTACTGATCTATGAGTATAAGGGGAGTTGGAGAAAATTACCTGACTTTACGAAGCTTAAAGCAGAAAGTGTAGAGGAAGAGCATCATGGTAGTATCTCGCTACGTAACATCCAAAGGAATGGCTACTTCGGAGTAGTATGGGAAGGCTCTATTGAGTTAGATAAGGCAGGGAAGTACTTCTTTGAACTTGGTTCCGATGACGGTTCTCGATTGATCATCAACGGTAAGGAAGTGATTAACCATGATGGTACACATGGAGTGGGTATTATCAAAAAGGGGACGGCGAACTTAGACAAAGGTGAGCAACAAATCCGTTTTGAATATTTTGAATATACTGGCGATCGCGCCATCAGTCTTCGCTTTAAACATGAGTCTGGTGGTTGGCAATGGCTCAGTGATGAGAATAAGGCAGTTGTTAATAAGAAGAAGGCTGCTATCCCTATCGACCTCACCCCCAAGGCAGACGGCCAGGTATATATCTACAATAACTTCATCGAGGGGATGAATGCACGAGCGGTCGCAGTTGGATTCCCTGGAGGCTTTAGCTATGGCTTCGGTACGAGTAATGGTGAGCTAGAGCTCGTCTGGAAAGGGAAGTTTATGAACGCTCGTCGTCACTGGACTTCTCGCGGTAAGGGGTTTGAGCGTCCATTCGGTGACACGTTGACTACTCTCTCAGGAGAGAAGAAGGCTGCATGGCTCGTTAACGGAGCCCCAGCAAAGGTTCGCTTCAAGGGATATGATCTAGATAAGGTCGGTAACCCCACATTCAGATATACCCTCAATGGGGTGGAAGTAAGAGAGAAAGTAGTCCCAACTGAGGGCGGTTTCGATCGTGAATTATCCTTCCAATCAAAACGAGCTGTAAACCTAGAATTAGTTCTTAATCCAGCTTACGACGCGGCAACACCTAATACGGTGGGTGGTAACCTGAACCTAGAAGTAGAAGGCACTAAAGTAAAAGGGGCAACCTTAGTGAAGCCTATCAATGTCTCAAAATCAGAAAATCTTAAACTTTCATACACATGGACAAAGTAAAACTCTTATCGGCTTTGGTCAGCCTTATCCCAATGACCATGATGGCAGCAAACCAAGACGATTATTACACAAAAGAACAGATTCCGCTCCCTAAAGGAGTAACTCTAGAGGTCGGATGTCTTTCGCTCTTTGGGGATGATCAGCTGGTCGTAGGAACGCGTCGTGGTGAGATCTGGGTGCTCTCAAACATTCATGCTGAGGATGTATCTGATGTGAAATGGCAACAGGTATTTACGGGGGCTCATGAGCCACTAGGAATCTTCGAGAAGGATGGTTGGTTCCACTTTATGGATCGTGATGCGTATGCGCGCATTGGAGACAGAGACGGTGATGGCACATATGAGGCATATGAAGTGATTAGTAACCAATGGGGCATCACAGGAGACTATCATGAGTATAACTTTGGTTCTCGTCCAGATGCTGAAGGTAACGTTTACGTTGCGCACTGTTTAACAGGTTCGTTTCAGGCTGGGAGTCAATGGCGTGGATGGGTACAGCAGATCGCTCCAGACGGCACGACTACCCCATTTGCCTCAGGAGTGAGAAGCCCAGGTGGAATTGGTTTTAACGGAGAGGGAGACCTCTTCTATACCGATAACCAAGGGATCTGGAATGGTACCTCGTGCCTGAAGCATGCCCCTAAAGGGAAATTTACCGGCTGTCCAAAGGGAAATATCTTCTACAGAAATGCACCGGCTCACATGGGAGCGCGTCCAAAGGAGCCTGTAGATGGGTCGCGCATCGTGACAGAGGCAAAGCGTATTCCTGAGTATGTTCCACCAGCGGTTCAGATCCCTCATGGGAAAGTTGGCCAGTCACCTACTGCGATTTATACTCCAGATGAGCCTGCTAAGCTAGGTCTGCCAGAAGGTCAGCTCCTCATTGGTGAGCATACCCACTCAGGTGTACAACGAGTTTACCTCGAGAAAGTCAATGGTGTGTATCAAGGAGTAGTATGGAAGCTGCTAGAAAAGATGAAGACCGGTACACTTGCTATACACGTAGCAGAGAACGGTACCATGTTTACAGGCGGTTCTGTGAGAGGGTGGCCATCGAATGGGCAGTTCCCCCTCGCGATCGAGCGTACGAAATGGACTGGTGTGGCTCCGCTAGAGATGGAGAAAGTGAATGCGACTCCTAATGGATTCAAGATCACCTTTACAGAGGCGGTCGATCCAGCTTCAGTGGCTGCTGAGAACTTCTGCAAGCTGAGTGCTTGGACCTATCAATACCGTGCCGCATATGGTAGCCCAGAGGTGGATGCCGTGACTCCAGTAGTGACTAAGTCGACTCTCAGTCAGGATGGAACAGAGCTTACCTTAGAGCTAGACCAACTCACTCAAGGTCACGTACATCACATTCAGCTCAACGGCATCAAAACCAAGGCGGGCAAAGATCTCTGGCATAAGGACGCATATTATACGCTCAATCAGATCCCGAACTAGGATTTACCGTTACGTATAGTTTTTTTAAAAAAAGAGGAGCTCAAGGGCTCCTCTTTTTCATTGGTAGGTTAGGCTACCGAGATGGTTGTGGCGAGGGTGTGAGATTCTCCAGGGAGTACCTCATAGATGTCATCGCGGGCATTGGCGGCCTCGATACAGACGAAGTCGTGGTAAGCCTCATCGGGGAGATCGCCTAGCCCCTTAGCTTTCTCGATCCATGGGTTCCAGACCACGGCTGATTGACTCCCTGAGCGTTCGACTCTGAGGGTACGGGTCGCGTCACGGAGTAGGATGTCGCTAGAGGTATCGATGTAGATACGGTCGACTTCTTCAGAGATGGTGATTTCACCTTGCTGTTCACGGAGCGCTTCTGTGCCGACCGTGTCGATGTAGTTCGTGTTCTCTAGCCCAGAGATAGAGACATCGGCGATATTGCTGACACAGAGATAGGTGTGAAGCGCTCCTCCGATGGTGAGAGGCTCTGAGCCGGTGTTTTCTGAAGTGATTTGGACGGTTGCTTGAGCACCAACGGTGATCGTGACCGTAGCGACGTACTCATTCTCACTGCTGACAGTGAAGGTCAGGGTGGTAGACTCCTCTGACTCGGAGGCTGAGGTGAGTGTCCAGAAGCGGTTACGGACAAAGCCATGTGATGGCTTGGAGCTATCTGTAGGGTGTGCGTTGAACCATGGCCAACAGACAGGAACCCCTCCTCTGATAGCTTTTCCTTCTTGGAAGATCGCTGTCGGACTGGTGTAGATGACTGGGCTCTGTCCTGTAGGGGTCCATTCATAGAGATGAGCGCCATGTAGGGCGATCTTCGCTGAACAGGAACTGTTCTGGATGATGAAGACAGGATAGTTCTCGATAGAGGTATCGAGGGAAACAGTGGAGGTACTCGCAATGTATTGCTCTAGAGTGGTTGTGTCCATGCCGTGAGGTATACCTAATTTTGTCAAAAACGCAATTCATACATCACGCCACCATGGTTTTCTCTCTGTAGTATGAGTACGGTTTGAATAGTTCGTGAATGTGTTGAGCTCTTTTTTCCTCTGTTCTCCCTTTTCATCTCGAGGGGGAGCGACTAGAGATGAGTAGTAATGGAAGAGAAATCGATATTTGAAAAGATTAGAGACGGTGAGATTCCTGCTCAGATGGTCTATGAGGATGAGCATTGTATGTGCTTTCGTGACATTCAGCCTCAGGCTCCAGTGCATGCTCTCTTGGTGCCTAAGCAACGAATCAACCGTATCGGGGTAGCTGAGAGTACAGATGCCACCGTCCTTGGTCATATGATGACTAAGGTAGCAGAAATCACCAAGACGCTCGGTATCGATGAGTCTGGGTTCCGTCTGGTAGTCAATAATGGACGCGATGGAGGTGAGACGGTACCCCACCTGCATATTCATATCCTAGGTGGTCGTAAGTTAGAGTGGCCTCCGGGTTAGAGCTCTCCTGAGGCCCCCTACCTCTCTTAGGTAATTAGTTCTGAGGGCGGTAGAGGTTGATCGTGAAGGCGAGATCCTCCTGGATTTGTTGTAGGGTCTCGTTCTCTAGGAAGTCTTCTACCGTCGGGCCTACTCGGTGGGTCCAGTTATGATTCCCCATGGTAGAAGGGGTATTATATCGTGAGCATTCACCCAGGAGATCGGTGATCTGGAAGGCGGTATAACGAGAGCCAGTCATGAGTTGGAACTCGAGTAACTTCCAGAGTAGTTCGCTGTCAAAGGCGGGTACATCCTGAGAGGATAAGATGTGTGTTGGTAGAGGCTGTCCAGCACAGAGCGATAGGATCTTGAGTTGTCGCATCGCATCGAGTTGCTCAGTCTTGTCATGACTATCGAGTTTGAGTCGGTACTCTTCCCATAGGAGTGGGAGTGGAGGATGGTCATGAGTGGAGAAGGTCGAGAAGGAGTAATACGGGTAAGACGTAGGCTTACACGGTTTGCCTAATGAGTCTGCCTCCCAGTGGCAGATACGGAACCCTGAGATCTGGATCTCTTCTAAGTGAGGGCGGACATAGTGAGGGACGACTCCTAGATCTTCACCGATGATCTCAGCAGCTCCGGCTGCTTTCTTCAGGTACGCGAGGATCTCGTGACCTCGCTCGAGGTTACGCTGGGCGTGCTCTAGGTCGTCATCACTCGCGGGGAAGAACCCGGGTAATTGACCTCCTGTACGGTCAGCGGCCTCTTGTTCTGAGAGAGGGAGGAATTCATCATTACGTGACGGGTGCCATGGGAAGGAGTAGAAGCGGTAGAGCCCGAGTACATGATCAATACGAAACATGGAGAAGATCTCGGTGTGCTTACGCACGCGACGTTGCCACCACGCGAACTGAGTTTCGCGTAGGTAATCATCATTATAGAGCGGTACGCCCCAGTTCTGCCCCCATTTAATGGCGAACGGGTCATCCTTGAAAAAGGTCTCTGGGGGAGCGCCACCAAAGCGGTCGAGTTGGAAGTTCTCAGGCTCGAAGAAGACATCGGCACTGTTATAGGAGACGCCTACAGGGATATCTCCCATGAGCTTCACTCCATGCTCGTCTGAGAACTTGCGGATACTCTTCCACTGCTTATCTGCATGCCACTGGAGCCACTCATAGTAGAGGATGTCTGGTTCTACATCATCAGGATTCTCAGCGAGTTGTGTACAGACATGCTCGAGCGCCTTAGCTGGTGTGTTATAGCTCTCTGACCACTCAGCCCAGCATGGGCTTCCGCCTTCCTGATCCATGAGCCATCGGAAGGCGCTGTAGTGGTGGAGCCATTCCGCCTCACGTGCTCGGAACTTCTCAAACTCAGGGTTCTCGAGATCCTTGACATAGAACTTTCTAAAGCCTTGGCGCAGAAGGTTGGTCTTGATCGTACGGACCGCGGAATAGTCTACTGTCTGTGAACGGGCAGGGATGCTCGCCTGAGGTAGATCCTCTAGTTCAGCAATGAGAGATAGATCGAGATAGACCGGGTCTAGAGCGATCGAGCTGATCGCACTGTAGGGGCTATTACTCTGATCAGTCTCATTGATAGGGAGGAGCTGGAGAAAGTCTATCTTAGCCTCAGCCACCCACGGAATGAACTTCCTGAGAGAGGCTAGGTCTCCGATCCCGTAGTCCCCCTGATGAGAGAGAGTCCAGAGGGGGGTGAGCATTCCGGTTGATTTTGGCTGAGTCATATGTGGGATAGATTAGAGGAGTCCGCTACGCTTGAGGAGTGGGTCGATTGAGGGCTCTCTTCCCATGAAGTTAGCAAAGAGAGTCTCAGGGTTTTCCGAGTTCCCCTTAGAGAGGATAGTGTCTCGGTAGAGGAGACCGATCTCGGGATTGAGTAGGCCATGCTCCTCGAACTTAGTAAAGGCATCCGCATCGAGCACTTCTGCCCACTTATAGGAGTAGTATCCTGCAGCGTAACCGGTGGAGCTAGAGAAGAGGTGACCGAAGCGGCGTACCATACTGGCGGGTTGCGTCGCGAGTGGGACTTGATACCCCTCGAGGATAATTTGATCGAGCTCCTCCCATGATTGGGTGAGATCGAGATCATGGCGGTGATGTAGATCGAGGTCGAGTTTACCCAGTGAGAGTTGTCGCATGAAGCCTGTAGCCTCCATGTAGTTTCGGGCCGCGATCATCTTGTCAAAGAGCTCTGCAGGGATCGGCTCTCCAGTCTCATGGTGACGAGCAAAGAAGTCGAGAGACTCACGAGCCCAACAGAAGTTCTCCATGAGTTGAGATGGGAGCTCCACGAAGTCCCAAGCTACATTCGTCCCTGAGAGCGCCTTGACCTCGACCTCACTGAGGAGCTGGTGGATCAGGTGCCCAAACTCGTGGAAGATGGTCAGTACCTCATTATGTGACATCAGTGCAGGAGAGTCTCCTACTGGCTTGGTCATATTCCCACAAATGAGACCGAGATGTGGTTCGCGTGGAGCTCCATCTACAGCTGGGATCCCCGTCTCGAGACAGTTCATCCAGGCCCCACCACGCTTAGACTCACGTGGGTGCCAGTCAGCATA
>WTJZ01000120.1 GCA_011524615.1 Akkermansiaceae bacterium
GGGATACCCAGAAACTGAAGACATTGTAGTGGAGGGCACAACTGAGCTCTTTCAGCCTCAAGTAGGAGGGCTTGCGTTCTTACCAGATGAACGTTTATTGGTCACTTCATTTGCACCTCCATTTAAAGATCTCGATGATACCCCAGAACCTGACACCGGTACTCATGTGATCTATGCCGTGGAAAACGCCACCGGAACCACTCACTCCGATGTAGTTGTAAAGGTCGTAGCTGAAGGGTTCCAGCGTCCTACAGGGATCTGTGTAGTAGAGAACATCGTCTACGTGGCAGACCTTGATAAGATTTGGAAGCTGGAGGACACCAACAACGATGGTGACTTTCTAGACACAGGGGAAGCCACTGGACTCTTTGCAGCCAGAGAGCACTGGGATACAACGAACTATCATGATTTCACGTTTGGACTAACTCACTTAGATGGCTATCTCTATGGGGCACTCTCCGTGGCTGTAGACTTTGGGGCCGAAGGGTTCAATGGAGACAATACCGCAAACAGGGGCACTTGGTTCCGCGTAAGTACCAGTACAGGCGAGATAGAGTTTCTCGCAGGAGGCTTACGTACCCCAAACGGACTAGGACTAGGACCTGAAAACAAGATATTTGGTACAGATAACCAAGGCTCATGGAACCCAGCTAACAGTCTATACGAATTTACCGAGGGGCATTTCTACGGGCATTATAATCGCTGGACAGCAGAGGATGGTTTATCGAACCCCTTGATTCAACCAAGTACCTTTTGGGACTCATCTGTCTATTGGGACAGCACGGAAACTCCAGAATATGGCAATATGTACCAGGGAGGCATCCGCCGTTTCACGAGACCTGCGGTCTATTTCCCTCATAACGATATCGCCAAATCTCCTTCTGAACCAGTACTCATTGGAGATCAGCATCCAATGTTTAAGGGGCAGATGTACGTTGCCGAGCTTACGCAGGGCGGTGTTCGTCGCGTTTTCCTTGAGAAAGTTAATGGCCGATTCCAAGGAGCGGTGATGAACTTTACACAAGGAAATGTTGCTGGAAACAACCGTATGATATGGGGACCAGACGGTTCTCTATACCTTGGAGGAATGGGAGCGTCGAACACATGGGCGTGGCGCGACACTAAGTACGGCCTGCAAAAGCTTATCCCTAATGGAAATAATGTGTTTGAGGTTCGTACCTTACGTGCTGTGACAGACGGTTTCATCCTCACGATGACTCAACCCGTTGATGCCGCAACATTTGAGAACCTTGAAAATTATACCTCTCTAGGTGTGAGGCAATACCTCAACCAAACGACAGCTTATGGCACAGGTCAGGTCGATAGAGCAGACCTCACAGTAACAACTGCCGAGGCTCTAGACGATGGTCATAGTGTGAAATTGACTGTCCCAGGATTGATAGAGGAAAGTGTGATCGAGTTTGGGTTTAATGATGGCTTCGTCTCTAGTGAAGGAGAGGAACTCTGGACAGAATCCGTATTTTACACGCTCAATGCTATCCCATCTGAATCCGAGGAAGCGTGGACATACTGGGTAGCCTCTAACTTTCCTGGATCCGCTGATTTAGAAGAAATTGGCGCGGAGGCAGACCCTGATCAGGATGGGGTAACGAACCTTGAGGAGTTCAGTGCAGGCACGCACCCAGACATCTATGATTACGGTGCCTCTGTGCTCAAAGGGGCTGACCAAATGAGCGTTCTCCTTTTTACCAAGACCGCAGGCTTCAGGCATGCCAACATTCCTTATGGTATCACGAAGCTTAAAGAAATGGCCGCCGAGAATGATATTCTACTCTATCATACTGAAGATGCTAGTATCTTTGATTACAACAATTATCTCAGACACTTTAACACCGTATTGTTCTTCAATACCTCTGGAGATATTCTAGATGAGCAACAGCAGCAAGAGTTTCAACTCTACATCAATAAGGGTGGAAGCTTCCTAGGGATTCATGCGGCCTGCGATACGGAGAAGGATTGGCCATGGTATGGTGAGCTAGTTGGAGCATATTTCTTGAGCCACCCAGCGAAGCAAACTGCCACCGTAAACATTCTAGAAAGTCACCCAACAACAGAGGGTCTCCCTCTCCTGTGGGAGCGCTATGATGAGTGGTATAACTTTACAAATAATGTTCATGATAATGAGAATATCACTGTCCTTGCGAATGTGGACGAGAGCACATATTCGGGAACACAAATGGGAGAGATTCACCCCATGATTTGGTACCAACATTACGATGGTGGTCGCTCATACTTTACGGCCATGGGAGACACCGCTGAGAGCTTTGATGACCCACTCTACATGAGTAATATTCTGAAGGCCTTACAGTGGTGTAATACTGATAATAAAAACGCTCCCCTAGGACATAAAGTCGAACTAGGTCTGAATAATAGTATGGTTGAATTAGCAGATGTGAACCCTCTATTCACTTACCAGATAGAGACTAGTGATGACCTAGATACTTGGACGATTATGGATACTTCTGTAGGAGAGCCTCTACAGTTACCCGCTCCATCTGATACTAGTATGCAAAAGCGTTTTTATCGAGTAACCGTCGTTTCTCAAGAATAAGAATCGTGGATCGCTATCCAGCAGTTCCGCCTCTTCGAGAATACCAAAGTTCTCTCTCATAATTATGGGGGGCCATTCAATGCCCCCTTTACTAGCGCATTAACGCTTACGGCGTGCTAGGATGGCTAGGCCTCCGAGGCCTAAGAGAGCCATAGCACTAGGTTCAGGGATAGCTGTTGCCGAAATAGTTACATCAAACTCATCAATGTGTGCATTAAGGATTGTGGTGTGAGTAAAACTAGCAGTTGTTAAAGCCTCGTCCGTAGCTAGATTATATCCAGTAA
>WTJZ01000086.1 GCA_011524615.1 Akkermansiaceae bacterium
CTTCTCCCCCTTGATGAATACATAAGAAAAGCGACCTTCGGGTCGCTTTTTTTGTACACTATCACCTCACTACACTCGGGGAGATAGCCACAAAAAGACAATAACAATACAAATATACCATCCACTCACAACCCAAGTTGAGAAAGTGTAAATTTTCTACATATTTAAAGTATTTTCACTTGTCAGTGACACATATTAGTCACTTATTGGTCTCATGCTCAAAAAAGGCTTAAGCATACTCCTATCACTTTCAATCCCAGCCCTCGCAGGAAATTATATTGTAAATAATTCATATCCCTCAGGCCCCGGATCACTGCATCAAGCTCTCTTACACGCCAATGCAGAGGGCGGCACTAGTACGATCGAATTTGATATCGAACGAGATCAGATAGTCTTCATCGACTCTTCAAACCCTTTACCAATTATAGCATGTGACTTAACCATCATTGGTGGAGAGTCTGGTAATATTATCGATGCTCGTGAAGACGAATATGACTCGAGCCCGCTGAACAGAATCTTCGAAACAGATAGTGAGAGTCGTACTGTAGAATTAAGAAATCTAGTGCTACAACACTGCGGCACCTCATCCTCCACCGCATCTGCAGTCTACATACCTAATGGCTACCTCTCCATGAATCGATGCTGGGTGCACAATTGTCAAACAGCAGAAAGCGGAGCCGCGCTTTACCTAGAAGCGGGGCGTGCGGATATAGCGAGTTCTACATTCTCGAACAACTCCGCCCTTCGTGAAGGTGGTGCGGTCTATGTTAAGGAAGGTTTTATAGATCTCGCACAAGTCACGCTCTCCACCAATCTGGCCAGAGACGGAGGTGCCATATACATCTCTAACGATGGCTCTGGCTCGGCCACGTCCTGTACCCTATATGACAATACTGCAACTATCACTGGAGGAGGGATAGCAAACTTCGGGTATTGTAGCGTCAGTAACAGCATCCTCTATAATACGAGCACCCCTCTCCTGACGATTAATCGAGAGAGTTATGATGCATACAACATCTTGTATTACGCATATGGAGGGAACCAACCAGTTTTCAGAGACGTCAACTTAGTAAAGTACCTACCGCAGGATTATAGCGTGACAGAAAACCTTATCAGCGGAGACCCATTGCTTGGTCCGCTAGCCTTTAATGGAGGACTAGTCCCCACCCATGCCCCCTCTTGCCACTCGCCTGTTCTCGATCGCGCTATGGGATATTTCTACGCTGATGCCCGAGGGTACAGTGCAAATATCAACCTCCTCAATCAAACCAGCAACAGCCACGGTAGCATCACTGATCTTGGCGCAGTCGAACTCCCCTTTTCTCAATACGAGGATATCTCTAGAGGAAAGCATGTTTACGACCTGAACCACTCCGACGGCGGGATCTATCTTCAAGACGAGCTCATGCCTCATCTTCCTGACGGAATTATTGAGCAAAAAATGGGAGACTACTGGACCCCTGTAGTCTATTTCGACCTTTCTAGCAACCAGCCAGGCCGATATGAATTCCGTTATACTGACAGTTATAGACGTGAGTATTATATTCAAGCTGACCCATCCCAACAACCTGACCCCTTGGAGACATGTGTGTACTTCTCCATCGAACTAGCGGATCACCTCCTCCTTACCGTCAGCGGAGGCACCCACGATTTCTTCAGTCTTGAGCAAATGATCTCTGATATACAACGCTATCCTGAGACGAATACCATCATCCTAGAAGCCTCCGACCCTAGCACCTCAGAAATCACTATCCCATTTTTAGCACCTATATGGGTTCAAGACACTATCAGAATCAAGGCCGAGGAAGGCCTAAAAGTGACCTTCACAGGGATATCAGGTATACATCAGTTTACTAATTCTGCTTTCGAAATCTCGTCTGACGGTTATCTAGAGCTCGAGGGCATCAGCTTCAAGGGCTATTCATCAGCCCCTTACGGCTACTCTAATCAAGGCGGTGTGATCAGAAACCACGGCTCGCTCAACTTGCGTCAATGCAACTTCACTAACAACCACTATACTGGACAGCTAGGTGGAGCAATCTACACTCAAGGCAACACGTGGATAGAAGATACGAGCTTTGACCAAAATTCTTCCCAAGATGGAGGTGCCATCTATAACAGAAATTCAGCTCTACTACACATCGCGCGCTCCACCTTCTCTAACAATAATGCCACCTGGGATGGAGGGGCTATCCGTAATGCCTTTTCAAATCGTTGTGAAATCTTTAACTCCACCTTCTCAGCAAATACTGCCGAGAACGGAAGTGCTATTAGCAATTGGAACAGTTTCAATATGTCAGTTTTCTTTTCAACCTTTGCATATAATAAAGCTGATTACCACACGACCATCTACGATGATCAAGACGGTATCACCAGCCTTGGTTCGTTATTTGCTGGCTCCGATAACCTCTCATACAGTACCTATATTGATACTCAATTCAACTTTATAGAGGACGAGTATAACCAAGCCCATCTTGCTCCTCTGAAACATAATGGAGGCTATGTTAAGACACATGCACTCAGACGACAATCCGAAGCCATAGACACACTTTACTTCAATGATTTCGACTTCTTCTTTGACCATAGTCTGTACAGCTACCGACACATAGACGCCAGAGGTAAAAAGCGACGCAACATGGCAGAATATCCTACAGAGCATGTCGGGGACTTCGGCGCCTATTACTCTCGTAGTAGCGACTTTCCCGCCGAGCAAATTAAAATGCGTTTAAATACAGAAGGACGCCCAGTACTGCAGTTCCAGGCTGAATATGACGCTTCATATACCGTAGAGTACTCATACGATATGATTAATTGGGTGGTAATCGAACAAGGCTTACACAATGACGGCTCA
>WTJZ01000003.1 GCA_011524615.1 Akkermansiaceae bacterium
GTTGGGGTATAAGTATCACCAGACCTGAGAGATCAGGTTCATTATGTGTGTCTGGCCTCCACCTCATTGATGGGGCGGAGGTTTATTTTCTAAAGTTAGAGTTGAGCGAGTGGTGGTTCTTAGTGTAGAATTTGAGACGACCTTGTGAGATTCAACTAACCCGAGTCTGACGAGTGATGGATTTATGCCTGATACTAATGATACTCCACATGTCGTGCAGGAGGGTCTCTTTTCTGAGGACTCCGCTTCTACTCCTTCTACGAGATCTTCGCGGCCGAGAAGGACTCTCTCCAGGGCTAAGGCAATAGAGCTAGGATTAGTCGCCCCGAGTATGATGGGGAAGAACTATGTGTTAGATACGAACGTGCTCTTACATGACCCGGGCTGTTTACAAAAGTTTGAGGAGAACCATATTTGTATCTCCACAGATGTGCTCTCGGAGTTAGACCGCTTTAAGAATGAGCAATCGGAGCGGGGGGCTAATGCGAGGCGAGTGCATCGACGAGTGTGCGAGATCTTTGATGGGGTCAGTGATATTACGCGCGGGGTGCAGACGGATGGGGGCGGGAGTATTCGGATTGTCCTCTTTGACCCAGCGAGTAGTGACAAGAGCTCGGAACAGGTGCGTCAGTTCTTTCGCGTCTTTCCTGATCGGGATAAGGCCGATCACCGTATCATGTCGTGTACGCTGATGATAGCGGAGTTTAATAAGACGAAGACGGTATTGGTCACCAAGGATCTCAACATGCAGCTCAAGGCCCGGGCTGCAGGGATTCTGGTTCAGGATTACCTGAATGATAAGGTGACGCCTAGTGAGGTGGTTCTCCGTGATAAGTCACGGGTAGAGGTGACCCCGCATGAGTTACAGAACTTTGCTTCTAATGGTTTCATAGAGCTCGAGGAGGCTCGCTCACAGGGGGTGAAGGTGAATCAGTATGTCCTGCTAGAGGCTGGGCCTAAGTCGACGATTCCCGCTCGGTTTGACGCGGATGGCTCCTTTCATAAGCTGATGGTGCCTGATGCACTGAGAATCCCTGAGGGGAATCATCTGAAGCCGCTGAACTTGGGGCAGAAGTGTCTGATCGATGCGCTGCTTAACCCTGAGATTTCATTGGTTACGTGCTTTGGTCAGGCAGGGACGGGCAAGACCTTGGTCGCGATCGCAGCGGGACTACATGAGATGTTTAAGAATCATTATCAAGGATTAGTCATTAGTCGTCCTGTCGTGACGATGGGTAAGGATATGGGGTTTTTGCCTGGGGCATTGGATGAGAAGATGCGACCCTGGTTACAGCCGATCTATGATGCACTGGACCTCTTGATGACACCACCGAATCAAGGCCCTAAACGTAAGCAACAAAAGCAACAGCAAGGGGAGGCGAACCTGAAGCCGTATGATAAGTTCATCCAGCAGGGTATTATTGAGATCGAGGCGTTGGCTTATATTCGTGGCCGCTCGATCCCTAATCGCTTCTTTGTCCTCGACGAGGCTCAGCAACTTACCCCTCAGGAGGCTAAGACGGTGGTCAGCCGAATCTCGGAGGGCTCTAAGCTGATCATGCTCGGAGATCCAGCCCAGATCGATAATCCGTATGTGGATAAGAGGAGTAATGGTCTAGTCTATACCCGTAATAAGCTGGAGGGACAACCGTTCGTAGCGCATGTGAATCTCACGAAAGGAGAGCGTTCTCCTCTAGCAGAGGCTGCAGCTCAGCTGATGTGATGAGAGCAGTGGAATAAGGCCTATGCGTCAGAGTACTTCTGGCGTATCCTTCTCCATACTGGAGGAATGACGAGAAGGGTGAGGAACATGGTCGCCAGCACCCCAAAGGCACAGATGATACCGAGGGAGCGGAGGAGGTCATTATTCGCAAAGGCGAGCGAGCCAAACCCGATCATACTAGAGAGCCCACAGAAGGTGATGGCGAGCCCGACGCCCCTCCAGATACTTCTGAATTCTTGGCCATGTCGCTTGAGCGCGAAGATGAGGTGAATGGAGTAATCGATCCCGACTCCAATGATCAGAGGGAGGGCGATTCCATTGAGGAAGTTCCACTCCATCCCTGTTAGCACCATCATGGCATTCACACAGACGAGGCTGGTGAGCAGGACGAATAAGACGAGGGAGGCGTCGATCCAGGAGCGGAAGACGAACCCGAGGGCTATGAGAATGAGTATAGCCGCCGGGAGGAAGACAGTCTTGAAGTCTGAGCGCACTACGGGCTCGAGACTGGCGCTGAGGGTACTCCACCCAGTCATGGTGACCCCATTATTATTGAGCGCCTGCATTTGCTCTAGATGGGCTGAGGTAAGAGGCTCAGCGAGGACGACATTTCCTCGGAAGTAGAGGGTTCCCTCATGTTCCGCGATCATGCTCTTGGTGATGCTCTGGGGGCGAGGGAGGGCGCAGAACTCTTGGTACTTTTGGGGGAGTTCGAGGAGGGCGTCAAAGACCTTGCGGTCAAACTTCATGGCCTCATCGGTATAGCCGGTATCTAATGCTGTGAGGTAGAGACGATCCCAGTAAGTGGCGATCTCTTGTAGCTTGAGGCGGTTCGTCTCATAGGATGAGGCGTAGGGAATGAGCTGGGCTGGGAGATAGGTACTGGTGAGGAGCCCCTCGGCGAGGAGATCTTGTGACTGGGTATAGGCCTCAGAGAGTTGTGCCTCGAGAGCTTGTGGGGAGTCGGCCTTAGAGAAGACGACGGTGCGGAGGTCTGACCAGCTCGCGAACTCCCGAGAGAGCTCCTTCTGGACGAGGTTCGCGGTACTAGACTTAGGCTGGATGGAGTCGAGTGAAAACTGGAAGGAAGGGGTGCCAAGTGTGAGGAAGATGATTAGCCCCGACAGTAGGAGCAGCGCTGGCGTTATCAGTACGCGATAGCCGAGGCGAGCCTGACGTGTGAGCGAGAGGACATCTGCCTCCTCATAGCGCTCGATGTAGAGTGGTACTCCATAGAGCATGATGACAGCTCCACAGAGGAGGCCAATGACGACGAGGATGCCGAGCTCACGTACTCCGGGAAAGGAGCTCATGATCAAGATACTGAAGACAATGCTCGTCGAGAGGGCCGCTAGTGAGATGCTCTTGAGCAGCCCCTTTCTGATCGCGTGTCGGTCACGGGGGAGGTGCTTAGCCTCACGCAGAATGACGACGGCGTAATCGATAATGAGGCCGAGGAGAATAGCCGCGAAGGCGACCGACAGCATGTTTAGGGAGGTGAGTACCCAGCCGGCGATCCCGAGGGTGAACAGGAAGGTGACGAGCACTAATCCGATGAGGAGTAGGAGCTGTCGCATACTACGCTGAAGTGCGAGGAAGAGAACGGCAATGAGCACGAGGGTAATAATGACGGTCCCGAGCATGTCCTGTTGCATCCCAGCACCGACTTCTGCGTTATACACTGGGCCTCCTGTCAGGCCATAGGTGAACCCCTCATCATAGTCTGCGATCCAGACGTCGATCTCTGCTCGGACGGCGCTGACCCAGGCGGCATCGTCTTGGTACCCCTTACTCGTATGGGACGGCTTCTTCAGGAAGAGGAAGCGGGACTTGCCGTCATTACTCTCGAAGCTGTAGTCTGTCTTAGCCAACTCCTCTAGTCCTGGATGGTTCATGAGGCCTAGCGGGTCGTAGGAGTTCTGAATGGCCTTACCGGAGCTGAAGGAGAGCTTGATCCGTTCCTTGAGCGCGAGTAAGTCCTCACGCACCTGTGATGTATCCTGTAGCTCCTGAGAGAGGGTGTCGATGACGTCAGGGGAGGACAGTGCCCAGATATTGGCGATCTCGGCAGCATAGCCATCGACCTCGTTCTGAGCGTCGAGAGAGTGGATCACCTGACAGGCTGGAAAGGCCTCCTCGAGGGTCTCGGCTAAATCTGCCGCGTCATCTGGATACACGCGATCATCAGGGTAGCGGAGTAAGATGACTAATTGTTGGTCATCATTGAAGTATTGGTGAAACGATTTAACAGATTCTACCTGTGCCACCTTATCAGGTAAGACACTCGTTAAATCGGTCTCAAAGCGGAGACGAAAAACGCCACCCACTACAAAAAGTAGGAATATAATGAATAGAGAGAGTGGCCAGCGCGTCTTCATAAATTACGGAAAAAATATGTATATTATGTCGAAAATTAGTTCTAAACTAGGAAATCACTTTACCTTGGCAACTCTAAACCCTAGTAATTTCCTGTTAAAATGAACTTAAGAGTCTCTTACATCTTCTTAATGATGGTTCTCAGCCTCACATGGGTCTCGGCAGCGGATCATGAAGAGGTCGACTTAGAGACCTTTCAGCAACTGCTCGAGAAGCGTGATCTCTATGAGACTGTAACTGCTACGATCGTACAGGAGAAGCAGGTGCCATCCCTCATTGAGCCACTCGTGACGCAGGGAGAACTCTGGCTGAAGCCTCGTCTCGCCTTCCGCTGGGAAAAGGGAGACCCAGTCTCAGATGTCGCGATCTATGATGGGGATAAGGTGTACCTCGTCAATGTAGCAGAAGGGCTGGTCGAAGATTATAAGCCGAGTAGCCGATCGGTGAGAGAGTTGATGCTCTTGGCTGGAGTGGGAGAGTCTTCCACGTATGAAGGAATTTTGGATAGCTTCGAGGCTGTGGATGCTCAGAGTGGCGATGGTCAGTATACGATCACTCTAGAACCTGATTCAGGAGTAATGAAGCGTGTCCTGAAGCAGTTAACGATCGTGTTCGACCTAGCGACCTCCTTCCCTACGGAGATAGAGTGGAGCCAAAAGGATGGTACCGTGGCTCGAACCCTCTTTAAGAATGTGACGTTTGACCAGAAGATTGCGGATGAGGTCTTTACGGCTCCAGAGGAGGAGAGTAAGGTAGAGGAGTAATCTTATGTCGAATAATGCCCCTAAGCGTCAAAATACTGTGGCGCAAAAGAAAAAGAATACCCGCTCCAAGCCCCTGCAGAATAAGAAGCGTAAGCTCAAGTTCAAAGGGTCTGAAATCCCTAAGGGGAAAAAGCCTAAGAAGTATTGATCCGCTAGAGTCAATGGGGATGTCTAGTGAGAGATGCAGGCTGGTGCCGCAGTATGCTAGATCCTGCTTACCTCTTCTGCGGCATATTATATTCTAGATACAGATGAGGATGCCCTTTTTCAGCATTTGCCTGGAGAGTGTTTGGTTCCTCATATTGGGGCGTATATAGTGAGTCATGATGAAAACTTATACGCTGTTATTATTACCGTTGTTGACCTTTTGCGCTATGGCCCAGGAGGCGGTCTCTCTCTTTGATGGGGAAACACTCAATGGTTGGAAGGTTCTCAATGAAACGCATGGTCATGACAAGTATTGGTCCGTAAAGGACGGGGCGATTCAATGCTCTAGTGGTGGCGAGAAGATGAAGCCGACGACGTTTCTCTACTCGGATAAGCAGTATGAGGACTTCATCTTTACCTGCAAGTTCCGACTCACAGGAGATCATGGCACAGGTCTAGTGAATAGTGGGATTCAATATCGCTCATCTGTGGAGGTCGCTAAACCGCACAAGCATTGGTGTGTGATCGGTTACCAAGCGGACATCGGTCGAGGATGGTGGGGCGGAATCTATGATGAGCATCGCCGTGGGAATATCTACAAGGCTGATGCTAAGGAACTCCTCAGCAGCAAGTTCCAAGAGCAAGGATGGAACACGTATCGGATCGAATGTCGTGGAGACTATCACAAGCTCTACATTAATGGGATTCTCACCGCGGATTATGTCGAAGAGGATTCTGAGATCCCTAGTAAAGGACACTTTGCGCTCCAGCTCCACGGTGGAGGGGTCTGTGAGATCCAGTTTAAGGATATCAAGATTGTTGAGCTCTAGGCTCTCTCGACGAGCCGATACCCTCCCTGTAGGGGAGGGCGTTTAGAATGGCTCTATCCTCCTGCGAAGGGAGGCATAAAGGCGACGAGGTCGCCGTCATTCAGTTGATAGTCCCATGGGACGAAGTTATTGTTCACCGCTGCTTTGACACTCTTTTGCTTCAGGCTGAGGCCGTATTGGAGCCTCACTTCCTCCCATAGTCCTGCGATGGTGATGGAGTGAGTGGAGGTTTGAGCCTTTGCGGTTTGGGCTTCCTGACGCAGCTTGGCATAGAACTCGAGGTCGAGCGTGAGCGCGGGGCTGGCGTATCCACCTGTGGCGCGGAGTTGCCATTCCTGATAGTCGGCAGGGTGATTGACATTCTGTAGAGTGTAGGGCGATGGAGCCGACAGGGTGTGGAGTGTGAGTGATTCTAGGAACTTGCGCGCGCAGGAATGTCCGTCCTGTAGGAAGAGCTCTAATGCTGCTAATGCTGAGGGTGTATAGAGAGTCGCTGTTGCTTCGGCCACTCCGTCGATCGGATTGGTGAAGGCATAGGCTTGCGCCTCTTGTTGGGCAGAGGCGTCGATGAGACGTTGGAGGTCATTAGCGGAGATGGCGGGCAGGTCGCAGGCTACGAGTAGCCATGAGGCGGTCGGATGTACACGGTGAGCGGCGAGTAGTCCACCTAGCGGTCCCTGATCTGCGACCCCATGTTCCTCATCTGTGATCTGAGGGTAAGAGAGGTTCTCGATGTGTTGCGCGGTACTAATGTAGACTGCATCAGTGATCTGGCTCAGTTCCGAGCATGCATATGAGAGGAAGCTATGGCCGTCTAGGTGGGCGAGGTCGCGCTTGGGCGAGCCCATGCGGGAACTATGTCCTCCTGCGAGGTAGAGTCCGTAGAGTGATGGATGGGACATAAGGTAGAGGGCTATGCGTTGAAGTCGGACTTACCTCCGCGCTTTTCGGTGAGCTTGAGCTCGGAGATGATGATGCCAGGGTTCTTGGACTTACACATGTCGTAGATGGTGAGGGCTGCGACATTTGCTCCAGTGAGGGCTTCCATTTCCACTCCCGTTTTGGACGTAATCTTACAGGTACAGGAGACGAGTAGACTGGTGTCAGAGTGGGGGGTGATGTGGATGTTCACCTTTTCTAGACCGATGGGGTGGCACATGGGGATGAGGTCAGGGGTGCGTTTTGCCCCCATGATACCTGCGATGGTCGCGGTCTGGAGGACGGAGCCCTTCTTTGTAATAAGGTCTCCACTCTCGAAGTCTGACATGAGCTCTGAGCCTAGTTCAACGAGGCAGGTGGCGGTGGCAGTTCTAGTCGTGATTGCCTTATCTGAGACGTCGACCATTTGCGGTCGGTCGTCTTTGTCTAGATGGGTGAGGTCGTTTACAGCCATGGGTAGAAGTCTAGTGTAGTAGGGGATGCAGGGGCTGTGCCAAGTGGAATCTCTACGAATCCATCAGAACCAGCTAGAGCACCGAAGTCTCCTGAGTTCTGAGGGGCGTGGAGTCGAGCCTCAGAGGGCGAGATGAGTTCTACGGGCAGGAAGCGTGTGAGGTGAAAGTCGGACAGGTCATGCGTGATCGTGACCTGCGGGCGGGGTAGAAGGGGGCGACCCATAATGCTCTCTAGGTAGGGCGCGACGTATCGGTGAAAGGTGACGAGTGTCGAAATGGCGTTCCCGGGCAGGGCAAAGATGGCAGGGCGATCCTTCGCACCGGACCAATAGGCGAGTGGCTTACCAGGGCGCTGAGAGACTCCATGGAATTGCGGTTCTCCCGCGAGTTCTCCAAAGATTTGACCGAGGAAGTCGCTAGACCCCTTACTGATCGCGCCACAGGTGAGGATGACATCGGCATGGCTGAGGGCATGATGGAGCGTCGCCTTCATTGTATCGAAATCGTCAGGGAGGTGCTCGAAGGTAATATCAGAGATCCCTAGCGAGCACAGTGCGGTATGGAGAGCGGTCGGATGAGAGCGGCGGATCTGGAATTGGGTAGGCGTAGAGGCTGGGTCGACGGCTTCTTGTCCCGTGGTGAGGATGAAGATGCGAGGTGCTCTGGTGACGGAGAGACTCAGGCTCCCTACGCTGGCGGCGATGGAGAGATTGGCGGCATTGAGTTGACTCCCTGCTGGTAGAATGGGGTGGCCTGCCCCCATGTCTGACCCTTGGCGGTGCACGAATTGATACGGAGTGGGCTGGAAGTCGGTCACGATCGTAGCCGTCTCCCCCTGGATCTCTAGTTCTTCAACAGGAACAACGACATCACAGTCCGAGGGAAGAGCTCCTCCCGTATTGATGCGCCATGCTTGAGTCGGTTCGAGAGGTTGGGTCTGAGGGGCTCCCGCTTGGACGGTCCCGACTAGAGTAAAGGAGCGTGATGGGCTACTGCTCGAGAAGCAAATCCCATCCATCATCACTCGGTCGTACGGAGGGTACTCGCGATCCGCAGTAATGCTAGAGGCTAACACTCGTCCATTCGCGTGCGGGAGCGTCACGAGCTCTGAAGAGAGCGTGCGAGCATGGTCCAAGATGGCCTGAGCCGCGTGGTGAACAGGGGTAAGAGACATGATAGATCACTCATAGCGACTAGTGGGATGAGTACGAGTCAGAAAGTCGTAAATCAAAGTGCTTCATGAATGAGGTCTATAGGGAGTGGCGGAATCCAGGATATTTGTGTCGCGCGATGGCTCAAAGCGTGCTTGGTTGGCTCCACTATGAGCGTAGGACTGGTAGATGCCCGGGGGCGACGATTACAAGATATGCGACTGTCTGTGACGGATCGCTGTAACTTTCGTTGTCGCTATTGCATGCCGGCGGAGATCTTTGGGCCTAACTACCGCTTCCTCGCGAATAAGAATTTGCTCTCCTTTGATGAAATGGAGTCGGTGGTCCGAGCTGGAGTCGCACTCGGGGTGCGTAAGGTGCGCCTCACGGGCGGTGAACCCTTGTTGAGAAAGGGGATTGATGATCTCATCGGGCTCCTCTCGGCGATCGAGGGGCTGGATGAGATCGCCATGACGACGAATGGGGTGCTCCTCTCGCACTATGCGGAGCGACTGGCACTCGCTGGTCTGAGCCGCGTGACCGTGAGCCTAGATGCGATTGATCCAGAGACCTTTGCCCAGATGAATGGAGTAGGGTCTAAGATCGAGCGGGTGCTGAAGGGGATCGAGATGGCTCAGTTACATGGGCTCCCCGTGAAGATTAATACGGTAGTGCAGCGAGGTGTGAATGAGGACCAACTCGTGCCACTGGTCAACTATGCCCTCTCGCGAGGGATTCAGGTGCGTTTCATCGAGTTTATGGACGTGGGGGAGACGAATGGCTGGGAGCAAGTAGAGGTCGTACCCTCCCAAGAGATCTTGACTCTCTTGGAGAACAGCTTCGAGTTAGCAGCTGACTCTCGCCCGTATGGTGCAGTAGCAGAGACATATCAGATTGAGAATGAATCTGGCGAGAGTGGTAAGGTGGGCTTTATCTCCTCAGTGACACGCCCGTTTTGCCGGGATTGTGGACGTGTCAGAGTGTCTGCAGATGGGAAGATCTATGGCTGTCTGTTCGCGAGTTCAGGACAGTCTATCAAGGAGTTACTCCGATCTGGAGCGAGTCAGGAGCAGGTTCT
>WTJZ01000202.1 GCA_011524615.1 Akkermansiaceae bacterium
GAGTGATAGTCTCTGCGTGGGGAGGGCGTAAGATCGAGATGTTTACCCCCATGAGTGTGCAGAAGGAGGTAGACTATATCCAACAAGATTATGACAAGAGGATGGCTCAATTGGAGGCGATTCGAGTGGATGATGAGCCATATAAGGCGTACTTGAAGGCTAAGGCGGAATGGCAAAAGTGGAAGCGGAAAGGCAGGCCAGAGCCGGCGATGGCACAACCTGTTGAGGTCGTTCACCCCTTACACAAAGGAGTATTACCAGGCGGACTCTATAATGGGATGGTACATCCCTATACGGGCTTTAAAATCAAAGGAGTGATTTGGTATCAAGGCGAGTCCAATGCGAATCTGGATGCGGAGAGACAAACACAGAGTGCTACGCATTATAGTATCTTATTAAGGAGGATGGTGTCGTCATGGCGTAGTCGATGGGGCGAGGTTCCCTTCTACTATGTACAGTTGCCTGAGTGGACAGAGGCGTGGGAGAAGCCGGCAGAGCTAGAGCAATATTGGCCTAGGATCCGCCAGAGCATGTTGGAGGCTCATCGTGAGATAGACCAGAGCGGGATGGCGGTGACGTTAGGATTAGGAGATGCGCATGATATCCATCCGAGGCGGAAGAAGGAAGTGGGGGAGCGTTTGGCGCGGTTAGCACTGCATCAGGCCTATGGTCTTGATCTCGTTTATGGAGGCCCTCTAGCAGAGACCTGTCAGTTTAGTCCTCAGAAGGCGGTCGTGACCTTTGATACAGGAGGGGCTCCATTACAGAAGGTCGATTTGACTGGCTTTGCTGCGGAGGATAGCTCGGGGCAGGTGGTCTCGGTGCATGCCTCAGTCCGCTCGGAAAATGAGGTGGAGATACAGATCCCAGAGGGAACGAGAGCAGTCTACTACGCTTGGGCCAATAACCCTAAAGGTGCGAATTTAAAAAACTCGGAGGGGTTTCCTGCGTCCACATTCCGTTTTATCAAGCAGGATTAATGAATGATGAATGAAATTAGAATAATCAGATGGGGGCTTATGCTCATGTGTACGATCACACTCTTAGGAGCAAAGCCTCCTAAGCAGAGTTTACACTTCAAAGACCGGACAAAGATTACCTCCAGTGCTGGACCTCCTGAGAACCGGCTCTCGCTGTGGTACAGTAAGCCTGCAAATTATTGGGAAGAGGCGATGCCGATAGGAAATGGTCGCCTAGGGGCGATGGTCTATGGAGGCGTACAGGAGGAACTCATTCAGCTCAATGAGGAATCGGTGTGGGCAGGACCTCCCTATCCTGAGAATAAGAAGAATATAGAGAAAGAGACTGCGGAGATTCGGTCGCTCCTCTTTGACGGGCAATACACGGTAGCGCAGGACAAGCAGGCCGCACTGATGCCTGAGCGCATCGCCCCGCGGTCCTATCAGACGATGGGGAACCTCCGGCTAAGCTTCCATAAGCAGGGAGCGGCGGAGAATTATCGCCGAGATCTCAATCTAAATAACGCGGTGACATCAGTACAATATGAGGTAAATGGTACGCAGTATAAACGAGAGTTATTAAGCACAGCGGTGGATCAGGTCATTGCCATGAAGGTGTCGACCTCTCAGCCAGGCTCGATTTATTTCACGGCAATGTTGGAGCGTCCGGGGATCTATAAAGTGAGCCCCCTAGGAGATCATTCTCTCGTAGGAGAGGGGCAGGCGAGTCATGAAGGGAAGACGCATCTAGGGGTAAAGTTTGCGACTGTCGTGAAGGTTGTGAATACGGGGGGCTCCGTTGAGAGTACAGCCGAGGGGCTCAAAGTACAGGGTGCAGATGAGGTCGTCCTCTATATTGCCGCGAATACGGACTATAATCGTAGTGAGACGCAAAAGCCCTATACGCATGACCTAGTAGCGCAAGGAGAAGAGCAGATCCAGAAGGTGGAGCAAAAGGGGTATGCGGAGGTGAAACAAGATGCGATCGCGGACTATCGTGAACTGTTCGACCGAGTGAGCTTCCGCCTCGGGGGCGCAAGCTCAAAATTGAATACCCTCAAGAGGCTTGCAGCCTATAAGAAGGGCGTTTCAGATGTGGCTCTTGAGGAGCTTTACTTTCACTATGGTAGATATCTGTTGATTAGTTGTTCTCGAGAAGGCTGCCTCCCGGCGAATTTACAAGGGATCTGGAATTGGCGTGAGGCAGCGCCATGGAACTCAGATTACCATATTAATATTAACTTCCAGATGAACTATTGGCCGGCAGAGTTGACGAATCTGTCGGAGTGTCACCTTCCGATGCTGGACTATGTCGAACGTTTAGTACCGGCAGGCCAACAGCTCGCTCAGAATTTATATGGTTGTCGTGGCTTCATGAATGGGCATGTCTCTGATGTGTGGCACTTTGCCTCATTATTTGGCCGACCACAATACGGACAGTGGGTTCTGGGGGGCGCATGGTGTACGCAACACTTTATGGAGCATTATCGCTTTACCCTTGATCGGGAGTTCCTAGAGGAGCGCGCCTATCCGATCTTGAAGCAGGCCTCTCTCTTTTTCATCGATTGGCTAGTCGAAGAACCAGGAACAGGACACCTTGTCTCTGGGCCTAGTACCTCACCAGAGAACCGCCTGATCGACCCTTCTAACGGCCAACCTACCAATATCTCAATGGGGCCCGCGATGGATCAACAAGTCATTTGGGATACGCTATCGAATACGTTAGAGGCCGCTTCGATCTTGGGCATCGAAGACGCGTTTACAAAGGAAGCTCGAGAGACGCTTGCGAACTTAGCGATGCCAAAGATTGGCTCGGATGGTCGCCTCATGGAGTGGCGTAAGGAGTACAAGGAAGATGACCCTGGCCATCGCCATATCT
>WTJZ01000300.1 GCA_011524615.1 Akkermansiaceae bacterium
TGTATATATACAGCCCTTACGCGAGACAAGTCACTCGTCATCGTTCCCTTGATGTCTTTGACCTCTGTAAGATCTAGGTTATGTGTGCGAAGGCGGCCGAACGAATCAAGATTCAGCTCTGGGGCTGTAATGGATAGTTGCTCTATAGTTTGGTAGCCGATGAGAGAAAAGTCTAGTGCTCGCCATCTTATTGAGCTGTTTGCCGTTAACGCTAATCCATCATTACTAACGATTGCCTTAAAGCCCTGAGTATTGGTATTAAGATAGGTGAGGTAGAGGGCAGTGATTTCTTGATGAAGTTGGGAGGTAAGAGCTTTTTGTTCAGGAGGCTGCTCTCGATATTCTCGATGGAATTTCTTTTGGAAATTGAGCTTAATGAGCTGTACGATATAGTTCATGGCATAAGCTCCGTGGTTTTGCTGTTGCTGGAGTGCTACACAGTCATGCAGAAAAAATATTAATTCATCAATCGATGCAAAGCAGTCATCTACTCTCTCTCGTTGTTGGATGAGAGCCCCATACTCCATGACCTCCTTCATATCCTGATCAATTGCATGGAAGTTTATCCATGCCGCGTCATCGAGAGTGAGTGCGTAGTTCATGAAGAGCATCTTTTGGGCGAGTTGGTTGATGGGATCAAGGTTGACAGCCAATTCGGCCTCAGACTTGCTTCTTCCTAAAGGAGAGACCCCATCATGGCTGAAGAAAGTAGTCAGACAATTCTCGGAAGATTCGGCTAATTTTTGAGCGATCTGTTGCTTAGATAGTAAGACCTCGGTCGTGTAAGAGTGTAGTTCCTCGCTCTGTTCTCTGACCTGCCAGTAAGAGAGGCTAATAGTGAGAACGAGGAGTAACAGCAAGGATGCTGACGTCTTGATGATTCTCGCATTTCTGAGGTAGAAGAGTTGCAGTTTTTGTAAAGGGGAAGCCGACTCTGCGGAGGTAACCCTCAGTTCGAGGAAGTTTTGGATATCTTGTTGCAGCGCCTGCACTGACTCGTAACGAGATTGAGCGTCACCTTCCAGAGCCTTACGAATTATGGATCGTAAGGCAGTAGGCGTATCAGACAGGGCTGCATCAAAGTCGGGTAACGATGCTGTACGGGTTAACTCCATCACATCATCTCGAGAGGGGTCAAAGGGGGGGGATCCCGATAGTAGGAAGTAAAGAACAGCTCCTAGGGAGAAAATATCTGTTCGTTCGTTCTTGGGCATCCCTGGTAGACATTGTTCAGGAGCCATGAATCCTGGGGTTCCTCGTACTTCTCCATGGAGAGTGTTATTCTCAGCGAGTAGGAGGTGTGAGGGGCCGAGGCTTTCATTTTCATAGAGTTTTTTCCCGAGCCCCCAATCACAGACGACGATTTCATCGAACTGAGCACATTGGATATTATCGGGCTTGAGGTCGAGGTGAACTACTCCGTGTGAGTGTGCATGAGCGATCGCTGAGCAGACTCTCATAAAGGCGTCGAGTCGTCTGATGAGAGAGGGCTGACTCTTCACGAATTCTTTGAGCGTCGTCCCTTCCTTGAGAGTCATGACGAAATATGGGCGCTCATTTTCATCGAGATTCACATCGTATACTCTGATGACATTGGGGTGCGAGAGTTGAGAGATCAGCCATGCCTCATGGATGATGAGGTCATCGAATTGTAGGGGGAGGTCTTCTTTAGGTTCGGCGTAGGCCACATAACGTTTCGCATGGTTATCGTAGCATTTACTTACCTTTTTGATCGCGCCTTCGCCAATGGGAGTGAATGAGGAGTATCGCTCTTCTATTGACGCGAGTTCTTCTACCGCGAGGCATTCTCCTTCGACGACTCCTTCATCTGTAGCAAAGAGTTCTTCATAAACGCCTCTCAGCTCTGGGTCTGGGGTGTATGGAGTATTGTTCATGTAGCGTCTGAGTTAGAGCGGCCTTCTAGCTCAGCTTGGAGAGAGCGCACTTCATGAATGAGGAGCTTTTTATAGCGCTTTTTGAGAGTGTAGAGCGTGTTGGTTGCGAGACCAGTTCGCTTTTTCATTTCACTGACTGAGATCCCTTGCAGGTTCATTCGAAGAACTTTAATTCCATTTCCATTAGTGCGGGCATCTAGGCGATGGAGTGCGAGGTTGAGAATGTAATCCTTCCACTCGTTTTCTACCCAGTCATCGATATGATCTATTGAGGGAGGAGCATTTAACTCATGCTTGTGTTGGTAGGCGAGTGAAGTGCGGTGCTTAGATTGCTTTTGCTTGAAGTAGTTGAGAACCGTGTTCCTTACGACCTGCTTGAGCCAAGTGCGGAAGAGGCCTCGTTCCTTATTATAGAGACTGAGCTTACTAGTGAGCTTGAAGAAGATGAGCTGTGTGATGTCCTCTTGGTCCGAATGGTCGATTCCCATTGAGGAGACGACATAGTAGATAAACTTGGAATACCGTTCGTGTAATATCTTCCACGCCTCATCATCCTCTAAAGAGAGTGCACGTTGTAGGATTGTATGGCTAGTGGTATAGGACATCTGAGCAGGCGCAGTTGGTGTTAATTATTAACTTATATTATGACTAAAAAGAAGCTCAAAGTTGTTATTTGAATGGTCTTTGCGTTTAAAAGATATGGTATCGATGTGTTGTGTCCGCATCGTTTGTGTACTGAGCTGGAGCAGTATTGATCATTCATTATGGAGTATATCGCCTAATGAAATACGATATCATCATCCGTGTGCAGGATTCGGTCTGGTCCGGCAGATGTGATGTAGAGTATCCCTTGGCGGGGGCTATGGAACCAGTAAGGGCTACCGTATTGATCGACGAGTTCACCATTGGTATTGATGCGAGGACAGTCAACAG
>WTJZ01000230.1:0-6374 GCA_011524615.1 Akkermansiaceae bacterium
AGGACATACTATCCGAGAGAGGTATCCCAGCCGACAAGATTATCTGCCCTCACTTCGACGAACAGTTTGAGCTGCAAGCTAGCTCTGCGAAGTCCAAGGGTCGCTCCTCATCGGTACCGAGACAGGTTCCCGTTCAGGACTGGCACCAAGACCTCTCATCCTTCCACATCCAGTTGGCCAAAACTATTCAGAACGAAACGGATTCAGCGGCAAAAGAGCGCCTCATCGCAGCTCTCCAGGAACAACTCGATCAGCACTAGAAGTAACTACTCATTCAGAGTACGTCCCTTACAGAGGGAGTACTCTTCTCTATCTAGAGGCTTGAGTGCGTTTTTTCCTTTTCCTCAGTGACATTGTCAGGCAACTGTCTCGCATGTCATTACTGGATTC
Organism: Akkermansiaceae bacterium; assembly: GCA_011524615.1. Classification (GTDB taxonomy): domain Bacteria; phylum Verrucomicrobiota; class Verrucomicrobiia; order Verrucomicrobiales; family Akkermansiaceae; genus WTJZ01. Next base: position 391 of record WTJZ01000230.1, read on the forward strand.
ATTCTTTTCTCCCTCACAGACCTCGCTCAAGGTCTGCGGCATCACGTCCGCAGAGGCCGGGGCGATGCTCGTTGAGGAAGGCGTCCCCGCAGTTGGGATTAACTTCTGGCCAAAATCGAAGCGCTATTGTGCTCCTGATCTCGCTCGGCAATTTGCCCCCTCTCTGCAGGGGCAGATCCTCCGTGTCGGAGTATTTGTCAATGCCTCTGAGCAGGAAGTACTCGATTGCTATGAGGCTAATCTCATCGACGTGGCTCAATTCCACGGCGACGAATCTAACGAATACCTCTCTGCCTTCTCTCGACACAGCCTCCCCTTTATCAAAGCGATTGGGGTCTCTCAGCCAGATGATCTCAATGACCTAGACCAATTTCATACCCCTTATCTTCTTTTAGACGCACATGCACCTGGAGTCTATGGAGGTACTGGTGAATCCATAGACTGGCACCTAGCAGCTTCTGTCGTGCAGACTCATCCTCAATATTCGATCATGCTCGCAGGTGGGATCAAGCCTGAGAATGCCGCTGAGGCAGCATCTATCGTCTCTCCATGCGCTCTCGATACCGCATCTGGATCAGAATCTGCTCCTGGTATCAAAGATAGGGCTAAGGTACAACTCCTCATGAACGCTCTCAACCTTGTATAATTCATTATGACCCAAATTATCCTATACCTCCTCATCGGCATCTCCGCTGGTCTCCTCGGCTCGCTCTGTGGTGTCGGTGGTGGCATCCTCCTGATGCCCGTCTTCCTCTTCTTACTCAAGATGGACCCGAACAAAGCGGTCGCGACCTCTCTCTCCATCGTCCTGATCACCGCCCTCTCCTCTACTCTGAACAATTCCCTCTCAGGAGATAAGGTGATCGACTGGAAGCTTGTTATCCCCATCGGCATCGGAGCTGCGATTGCCTCTTGGTTCGGGGCGGATCTCATGCGTCAGCTCAGTAATCAAGTCATCGTTAAGACCTTTGGGGTCGTACTTATTATTGCAGGCGTCAGAGCCTTGATTAAATAAGGACACTCTGAAGCGTGACCAAAATAAAAGGCGTCAGAGAGAAGAGCTCTCTCTGACGCCTTTTTTATAGATGGACAGAATCACGCTTTATCCTAACTCCGCAGAGCGAATGGTCGCTGCCTCGACCGCTTTGATGAGAGCATTTCTCACCCCATGCTCCTCTAGTGCAGCGATTCCAGCAATCGTTGTTCCTCCAGGAGAGGTTACTTGATCCTTAAGCTCACCTGGATGGAGTCCAGACTCCTCTACCATCATGGCTGCGCCCTTGAGAGTTTGAGTCGCGAGCTGTAGTGCGACCGTTCTCGGTAGGCCCATCTTCACCCCAGCATCACTCATCGCCTCGATCATCGTATACACATAGGCCGGCCCACTACCCGAGACCCCAGTCACCGCATCCATGAGCTTCTCCTCTACACGGACGACCTGCCCCACACTCTGAAGGAGTCGCTCTGCCATCACGGCATCCTCCTCCGTAGCGAGAGCGCCCAGACAATAAGCCGAAGCCCCCTGCCCAATGAGTGAGGGCGTATTAGGCATCACACGGAGCACTCGTGCCTGAGTCATTTGGAGCAGACTCTCAGAGGTCACCCCTGCAGCTACCGAAATCAATAGCTTGCCCGACCAATCGAGTTCGGACGACAGAGCCGCCCCCAGATCATAAGGCTTCACGGAGACGATGATAACTTCAGACTCCTTCACCACTGTCGCAAGGTCAGGAGCAACTGAGGCATTCTCTAGCGAAGAAGCCAGCGCAGTCGCCTTGGCCTCTGTTCTGTTATAGATCGTAGCGCTAATCGTAGGGTCAGCCTTGAGTATTCCATTGAGTAATGCTGCGCCCATTTTCCCGCAGCCGATGAGTCCTAGTTTCATACCTAACAAGAGACTGTATATCAGACTCTTTGTCCAGAGTTCAATTCCCACTGTCTTTAGAAGTTGCCCTCTCCTACTCGAAGGCAACACACTATACCTGATTACTACTCCACATGCGTAGCTGAAAACCAGAGGAAGGCCTTTTCCTCACTCTCGGGTACTGTCACGCGACGCATCTCGATGTCTCCGTCCGTCGATGTGACCGTGTAAGTGGCCACTGATGAGGTGGTGAGATCAGTTGACAGACGGGCCTCTAACTCAACATCTACTTGTGCTGTATTATAAGGGAAGTCGATCACCCAGCCAGATTCGGTCTCGGTATAGAGCACTCCATAGGACTCCACATCAGAGATAGGTGAGCGCCCCATCGCGTACTCGACGAGGTTTGGTAGCCCATCTTCATCTGGATCTGCGTCGTCTCCTGAGGTCGATAAGTCAGCAACCTCTGTCGTGGTAAAGTAGGACGCCGTCCACGTCTCTAGGTCGCTTAATACAGGCTCCCAGACCAATTGATCAACATAGGCAGCATCATTATTACTGGCAGCCGAAGAGTCCTTGCTATACACCCACTGAAGCGTATGCGTGCCCTCTGTCAGGGTCTCCGTATATTGTGTCCAAGCTCCCTCCCCTGATTCCTGAATCCTCTGCTCTCCATCAACCATGAAGTAGAAGAAGTCAAAATTCGTTTCGCTCGAGACTCGGTAGTAAAAGCTCAGATCGCCCGCTCCCTCGACCGTCACCTCAAGGAGCGAGTAGGCACTATCACCAGGATTATTCGAGACCAATACATCCTCTCCATCATAAGAGTTGAGAATACTACCGCTCCAATCAGAATCAGTAGGCAACGTCAGATTATCATTATCGAGAGCCTCTGCAATATCGACGGACAAGGTCTCTCCTGCGCTAAATTCTACCGTATCTAACCACACCATATTATCTCCTCCACCATCTGTATTGTCTCGGACATACTTCCACTCCACTTGGTTCGTCTCCTCTTGTAGGTCCAGAGAATACTGTGTCCAGTCGACCTCTCCACTGAGGGATAAGACCACCGTCCCATTGACAGACACTTCTAACAAATCATACCCCAACTCCGTTGATACCTTTGCCCAGAATCTCATCACACCAGCCTCTGATGACACAGTCGACAGTGTAGCCTCCTCATTATGCGTAATCACAGGTGAGGCCAGTGCGTCACTCCCGTCTTGAGTAGTCGTACTCTGATAAGTCCAGGCGTTATCAGCATAGAAGTCGAAATCCGCCGTATCAAGCGCCTCCGCATACTGCGGATCTGCAACAGACTCGGTAAAGGAGAGGCTATCCACCCATACGGTATTCAACCCATCTCCCGCAGAGCTATCTCTACTATATTCCCATATGACCACATTTTCTGCACCACTGAGGGCTACCTCATATTCAGTCCAGTCTACCTCACCACTGAGCTGTAGCTTCTGCGCTCCGTTTACGTACACCGTTAATAAATCAAAGCCCTGCTCTGTTGAGACCTTTGCCCAAAAGGAGAGTGTCCCGACACCAGAAATCGTTGCCGAAAAGGAAGTCTCCTCATCATGGTCTATTACTGGCGACTGCAGTGCATCTGTTCCATCATAGGTTTCATCTGCTTGACTGGACCAAATGGATCCGGTGGAGACTTGCTGATAAGTATAGTCGGTCTGATCGAGTGCAGTCGCATAATAGTCTTGCACTGAGGTATAGAACTCAACTGTAAAGCTCTCTGTATCCTCTCCCTCTGCATTGACCGCTGTAATGCTGAAGTCGGTACTCCCAGCCGTACTGACGGTGCCAGAGAGCACTCCTGTACTACTGTCGAGAGAAAGCCCTGCCGGTAATCCTGAGGCAGAAAAGCTTACCGCATTATACGAAGGCACTTGGTAGGACAATGCGACTCCTACCTGATGCAGGATGAGAGTATCTATTGGTAAGAATGGCAGTACAGGGTCTGCTGCAACGACTTCTAGAGATAAGGTCGCATTCGTTGTGCCTTGTGCATTGGTCGCACTAATGGTCACGTCATAGCTACCCGCCACCGTTGGCGTCCCAGAGATCACTCCTAGACTGGAATCAAAGGAGAGCCCACTAGGTAGCCCTGATACTGAATAGGTATCGACCCCGTTCATCGCCAATAAGCGATAGTAGTATGCCTCTCCAACAGTGCCCGAATCCGTTCCCGAGCTCACAAATGTAGGGGCAACTGATCCAGAATCAAGCTCACCACCATAGAGAGTAATGGACGCCTGGTCGATCGTTCCAGTTTGTCCCGTCGTAGAGTCGACGACCTCTAGCGTCCAAGTACCAGCGGCTTCCTCCCCCCAGTTATGCACGGTCATGAAGGTCCAGTTATCATAATTCGCCTGGTCGCTCGTCTTACTATCTGTATCTCCTAGAATGCTCACCGTTCCTGATGGCGAGGTCAACCGAACCTGTAACTCTCCTCGGTCTGGGTGAGTGATCGTCGTAGTGAGTGTAACGTGTTCCAGTCGCATATTATCAGCAGCATCCACGACAAAGCTGACTTGACCTCCTGTCGAAGTATTATCAGGGATCGCCACGGAAGTCGGGATAGTAGCCGCGACCGTATGATTCTGGTGAGTTCCTAGATTAGTCCAACTCTCCGCCATCGAGACCGCTAAATGAGCATCGATCAAGCCTGCCCCATATTCATGGCTAAAGGGGATACCGGCGCCATTCACGGCCCATGATGACTCAATGGTATTCACCTGACGTGCCGAACGGATGAGGATCTCCTGCACATCTCGCCACCCAAGAGCGGGATTAGCCTCTAACATCAGAGCAACTACCCCCGCAGCTAATGGAGTCGCTGAAGATGTTCCACCAAAGCTAAAGGTCTCATCGCTATTAATCGCTGTCGTCGTGATCCCCTCCGTACCTCCATTTGACGTCGCCGATACCACCTTAGCCGCGCCTGGTTCTGAGTACCAGGAGCGCTCTCCCGTATTCGTAACAGCACCGATCGCGACGGTATAGATCGAGTTCGCATACCCGTCATAGTTGACATTATCCTCGTCGCCACCATTACCTGCCGCCCACATATGAATGGTTCCTAATCCCCCTCTACCATTTTGCACGGAGTCGAGGAGAGCGGCCTTGAAGAGGTCTCCTGAGTCATCCAGTGTCCCTTGATCATCAAACGGGCCCCAACTGTTATTCTTAATCTGGATCTGATCATTATAGAGTGCGACCGACTCCGCCTCTTGCTCATCGGTTACATTACCCGCGATCAGCCTAAACCCGACTAAAGAAGCCTCAGGAGCGGCACCAGTGCCCCCCACATCATTGTCCGCTACTGCCGCCGTCACACCGGCACAGGATGTACCATGACTGTGTGTTGGGCTCGGTGTGGGATCAGTGGAGACCCCGTCATTCCAGTTATACCCCAGTGCGCTATTCACATTCGCGGCGAGGTCGGGGTGATCGGTCTGTAATCCATCATCTGTGATAGCGACGGTCACTCCGCTCCCCTTATAGGTCTCCCACACTTGCTCGATGTTCACATCGACCCCAGCAGTTCCGCCATTGTAGCCTCGGTTATTCAGGTGCCATTGGTACCCCTCGATGAATGGGTGATACTGATAGAGTGGATCCGTCGGGACGGAACGCTTCGATTGCTGCTTGCTCAACACAGGGCGAGCCTCGATCACCCCAGGGAGCTTACTGAGTGCTGCCGTCTGGGTCAGTCCGGCATCACTCTCGGTAAAGGTAAGAATCAACATCTGTGGCGCATAGCTCGGCACCCGCGAGGATACCGCCCCGCTTTTACTAATGATCTTGTCTACATCTGCATCCTCAGAGAGCTTCAGTATGATCTCCTTCTGTAAGATTCGTTTCGTCGACGCATTTCGCTCGCGCCCCTCGAGATACATAACAAGGAGAGGCTCCTCCTGCTCTGCCACCTTCATATCTGCAGACCTTGCACGCGTCTGGTACGACTCGACTACTGCTACGCTTTCCTCATCGATGACATACCTCTTCTTTTGCCCTCCCTCCATGAGCTCATAGGTCTCAGCACCTGCCAGCTGAGCGAGTAGGAAGCAAAGTAGAATATCGTGTTTCATTCATC
>WTJZ01000230.1:6474-9415 GCA_011524615.1 Akkermansiaceae bacterium
CTTAAAGTCGATAATAGGAGCAGGGTAACTCCCGAGAATAATCGTTTCGTACCCGACGATCTGTTCAGGGGTAAACTCTCGTAACTCTGGGATCCATTTCTTGATAAAGATGCACTCCGGGTCTTGGTCGAGGATCTGTTTGGTCGGGCTATAGACGCGGACGGTATTAATCCCTACGATCCCTGCCTGCATCTGCAGTTGTGAGAGATGGATGCCTGGTTCATAATCAAGGAAGACATTTGCTAGGTGAGGATGAATCACACGCCAATCCAAATGGAGCCCGAAGCAGGCAAAACTCACCAACATCGACCGCATTCTGAAGTTAATAAACCCGGTCGCATTCAGACAGCGCATACAGGCATCAATGATCGGAAAGCCCGTCATGCCCTGCTCCCATGCTATGAGCTTACGAGCATCATTTTCGTAGCCGAGACGATGATAAGCCTTATTGAGCGGTTCGTACTCCATCCGGGGACTCGATTCTAACCGTTGGATAAAGTGGCAATGCCAATGTAAGCGCGATTCAAAGGCGCGTAGGCTCTTCGCCCAACGTGGATGCGGATCGCCCTTATTCTCTAGCACCCTGAGATGCGTCCGCTGAAAGGCGTATCGTAAACTCAGAGTCCCCCAGGCAAGATGGACCGAGAGACGTGAGCCAGCAGTCAATGCTGTATTAGGCGAAGAGATTCCGCCCGAATACCTCACGCCCCGCTCAGCCAGAAAGCTCTCTAGATCTTCATGAGCCTGCGTCTCAGTCACGAGCTGGAGCCGAGACCACTGGATGGCGGGATACTGACTCAGGTCGAAGAATTCCTCTAAGGCTGGAACTAATCTCTGAGCACACAATGTCCTGAATCGATCGGGAAACTTGAGCTCTTCAGGGACGGTGCGGATTGGGGACTCGAATAACCTCTGCTTGATGATCGGCTGGCGCTCTTCACGACGCTTGAGACGACGGATGACCCCGTTTTGAGGCAGTTCTACCCACTGTACTGCGTGGGTCTCACACCACTTTTGTACCGCGACATCCCTGCTGTAGGTCCACCCATTCCCAGTCTCTTCATGAGAATAGATTGCTGAGAACTCCCACTCCTTTTTTAAGTTTGTCAGGATCGTTATGATGTCCCCTTTCGAGATGAGCACCTCTCCCCCTAGCGCCTGACATCGCTTCTTGAGATCGGCTACCGCCTGTTGCCATGCCCAGACATGCATCGGTGAGATATCAGGTTCTGCGATGTAGTCGCGCTCAAAGACGAACAACGGCAACACCTGATCTGCATGGCGTAGTGCCTGCGTGAGCGCCTCATTATCGAGCAACCTGAAGTCGCGCTTAATCCACCACAGTGCTCGCTTCATAGAGTTGGCTTTCGGGAGTTTTGACACTTCTTAGAGCAATACTTGATTTGATCCCAGATCCCGCGCGAGTCCCACTTCTTACGATTATGGAAGGGACGCTTACATACGGGGCAGATTTTGAACTGTTTCTTGAGATCAGGCATGGACATTCAGATGTTTCTTCGTCTTCTTCCAATAGGTGAAGAACCCAGCTTTAGCATAAGAATTTAGCAACCTAATCTGCGTATCCTGATAGGGGACGATTGATGGGTTATGACTCATCAGAGCCTCGTACTGCTTGGTGTAGTACCCCACCTCAGGTTCTCGTACGATTACCCCTCCTTCACTCGCGAGGTTCGTCGTAGTCTCTACTTTGATTCCAGTTTGGCGTAGTTCATTAACCTTTGCAGCTAATGCTTGTTGATTCCATCGACGTGTTTGCCCAGTGTGAGGTGCGCTCGAGTTCTCCAGCACTGTGATCTGATTCACCTCCACCCCTTGATGGGCTAGTTGAACGACATCTCGCTCGATGTCTAAATCATCAGGAAAGACGACTAAGTGCCCCTTCCCTTGATAATCCGAGGGCGGTCTCGCCTCTCTTACCAGTTCCAATGGTTCTACAACATACTCCACGGCCTGAGCTTCAGGATTCTCTAACAGCTCTAGCCCTCCTGCAAACTCGGTGAGTAAGGCTGGGTCAATATACTTTTCCAAATTACTCCTGCGAGCAAGATAGTGCTTCCCCTGAGTATGGAGTCCTGCGACCCATCTCCATGAGAGCGTATTAACGGCTGGATCACCATCGATCAGATGTTGGAGAAAGAAGTCCGCCCCTAACTCCCATGGTAGGTGCTCGACATGGATCCACCATGCTGCGAACCACATACGTGCATGATTATGCAGATACCCTGTCTCGACTAACTGACGGGCAAAGTACCCCATTATCTCGACTGAACACTCCCCTCTAGCAATAAGCTCCAGGTCCACCTGATGTTCTGACTTCAGCGTCACCACACGGGACTGGTAATCATGCCAAATCTTTGGCCGGTGTGATAAGTATCCTCGCCAATATCGACGCCAATACACCTCCTGTAGGAACTTTTCCACTTGAGAGAAGGGGTGCTGCGCTAGGGCATCATGCGCCAATTCGGATTCTGCGAGCAACCCCTTATTCATCCATGGGGAGAGCGTCGATACCGTAGTATGATCTCGGTCAACGAAGTTCCTCTGGGTACCATAGGAGCTCAAACGAGGCATGAACCCTCTCCAAACCTCTAACCCAGCAGATCTCGTGTAACCCTCAGCTGATAACCACGCACTCATCTCTTACTCGTCGTTGAGTATGTAATCCTCAGAATCAAACTCTGAGATCCTGATCGTTCTCTTCCCTTTCGCGCGCTGATCATTCTTGAACAACTTACCATGCTTCGTCTTCCTTCCTGATACCCGCTTTCGCCAGAGCCGAAAGCTAGACGGCTTCAATGACGCCCGCATCACCTTGATCACCTTCGCTTCATTTAGGCCTGTCTTCTTCTCAATATCCTCAAAGGTCACCCGATCACTCCAAGCGAGCTTAATCAGATGATTCTTAAATTCTTGATCCATC
>WTJZ01000148.1 GCA_011524615.1 Akkermansiaceae bacterium
TGTACTTCATGGATGAGCGGTCATCTAGTACCTCAAAGGAATAAGTCGTCTCCTCCGTAGGCAGCTGGAAGATGCCTCCGAGGCATTCGTCTAGCCCCGAGAGCTGCTCTTCGATCAAGTAGCGGACTCCTCGAGAGCCTCGATCACTATTGAGCCCTGCTGTACCCGGAATGGTATTGTCGAGTTGGGGAGTGTCGAGTCCCTTAGGGATCTGCTCGATCATGATGACCAGGTCGTCGAGGTCCGTACCGTCTACCTTATCCTCGAACGCGAGTACAACGGCATTCTCTCTCTCGACAGGGAACTTAGAGGCGACCAGTTTCGTATTATTCGGGTTCAGCGAGGAATCTTGGTATAGAGCGGTAGATCCTACTCCAGCACCATCTTGGATGATGAAAAAGCGGAGATCTGTACCCTGCGGGAGTAGACCTAGGCTGGCTTTGGATCCTTGCTCGAGTGGCGCGTCTGGGCCAGTGGCGACGTCATTCCAGATGATGACACCACCGGACTCCTCTGATTGGTTGTCGTCATACCAGACGAGAGAATTTCGGAGAGAGGCTCCATCGTAGAGGAGGGTGATGATGACCTCGGAGTCTTGGGCGAGGGTGAAGTCTTGAGCGTTAAAGCCTACGTACTGGGGGCTAGGGGCACCGTCTAAGTAATAGTTGGATTTGATATCTGCCCAGATCGTACGAGCGTCTTTATAGGCCTTTTCGATCGTTCTATGCGTATTGATCTTAGTGATTCCGCCTTCTCCTACGGTAATAAACAGGTCAGCGGAGGTCTCGAACTCTCCATCAGTCGCAATATAACGAAGAGTGTATGTACCAGGGAGAGAGAAGTTAAAGTCGTATGTCCCAGAGATGGGGCTGCTTTGCGTGATCGCACTGAGCGTTCCAGACAGGATGTCCCAGGAGCAGTTCTTATTACCATCTAGCGGGAGGCCATCATCATCTACTACGGGAGTGATTCGGACTTCAGTCTCACTCTGTATAATGATAGCAGAGGGAGGGAAGCTGACAGTAGGGGATACATTTTCTGAGTACGCCGACATGGACATACTGGAAACCAACATCATAGGCACAAGATGGTTTTTCATGGTTTCCTAAGTATGTCATGGATTTTTATTTTTGAATACCTAAAAATATAATAATATTTATTTAAATTTAATATTAGTTATCTTTATTAGTCTTCAGGGCTCCATTTTAACTTTTTCTCGATAGCCTGAATCATCATGCTGGCGATGTCCTTACCGGTAGCTGATTCGACGCCTTCGAGACCAGGAGAGGAGTTGACCTCAAGCAGTAGAGGGCCACGTTGTGAGCGGATGATGTCTACACCTGCGACGCTGAGACCGAAGAGTTTAGCCGCTTTGATCGCGACTTGTTTTTCTTCTGCGGTTGGAGTGACCTTTTTGGCGGATCCTCCTCGATGGAGATTGGCTCGGAATTCTCCTGGAGCAGCACTACGTTCGATGGTGGAGACGACTCGGTTATTAATGACGAAGAGTCGGAGATCCTTCCCCTGAGCTTCTTTAATGAATTCTTGGACGAGGAAGTTGGCCTTGAGAGACTTAAAGGCTCCGATCACACTTTCGGCTGCCTTCTTAGTCTCGGCGAGTACGACGCCTTTTCCTTGAGTCCCTTCTAGGAGCTTTACGATGAGAGGTGCGCCTCCCACGAGGGTGATGAGTTCCTCCGTTTCTTGGGGAGAGTCTGCAAATCCAGTAGTGGGAATATCGATGCCACCCGTGAAGAGGCTCTGTAGAGAGAGCAGTTTATCTCTCGATTGGCGGATAGAGTTGGCGTCATTGAGAGAGAAGATGCCGAGGTTCGTGAATTGTCGGATGAGTGCACAACCGTAGAAGGTCATCGCGGGCTTGATCCTAGGGATGATAGCGTCGAGATCGTTTAGTGATTTGCCCCCACGGTAGAGTACGGCTGGAGAGGCGGCATCGAGCTTCATATAGCATTGCTTGACATTGAGGAACTCGATTTGGTGGCCTCTCATTTCTCCCGCCTCAATGATACGTTGGTTACTGTAGAGTGCAGGATTACTCGCAAGTACGCCAATCTTTAGACCTGATTGAGCCGGTTCATTTCTTTGATAGAGTGTTGCGATCTCATGATCATCATAGCTGCGTTGGCAGAAGCTTAATGATGGGTCGACGAGAGCTCGGCCAGAGAGAGCCTCTCTACCCAATAGCATCCTGTATCCCATGGAGTCTCGGTTAGTGAGAGTTAGTTCGATTTCCCAAGAATGATCTCCAAGCCCCATGGTAGCCTTTACAACGAAGCGTTTTTCCTTTTCTCCATTTGAACTTTTGATGATTCGGCGGTCGATGATCGGGAGCTCACATGGAATGGAGATCTTTCCGTCGTTTTGAAGAGGGTTCATCTCAAAGGAGACCCACGCTTGGCCCAGTCTGGAGAATTGTTTAATATTATAGGCATGAATCGAGGAGGTTTTCGCCCCCGAATCTACTCGTGCCTTAATCGCTGGAATACCAATAGTGCTGAGGGAGCACCACTCTTCACAACCTACAATCAATTTGTTATCACTCATTAACGTAATCTTATGTCGCCATGAGTGATAGTGAATGGCTCAGAGCTTGTCTCGCTCAATTTGCAAGACAAATTGAAAATATTGTAAGAAAATTATTTTTAGGCTCTGTGTAGAGTGATCCTTTACTCTGCGTTTTGGATTTGTTCCCGGATCTTTTCGACCTCTGTTTTACCCGTGACGACGAGGTGAGCGAGGGAAGCATTATTAGCCTTAGATCCGATGGTGTTGAGTTCACGGTTGAGTTCTTGGCAGAGGAAGTCTAGAGAGCGACCAATTGGTTCGTCCTTACGGAGGTACTCGTAGAACTTATCAAGATGAGAGCGGAACCGGGTGATCTCCTCTGAGATGTCTGAGCGGTCGGCAAAGAGGGCAACCTCCTTAATGATGCGTTCGTCTTCATGTAAGTTCTCTAGACCTAGGTTCGCCTCTTGGAGCTTGGTAATTAGACTAGCGCGGTAGTGGTCGAGAATGAGGGGGGATTGAGAGCTAATGTCCCCTAAGAGTTGCTCGAGGGTTGCGAGACGTTGTTGACAATCGGTAAGGAGGTCCGCGCCCTCTCGTCGGCGCATCTCCAGTAATCCCGTGAGAGCGCGATGAATTGCCTCCTTGATCGTAGGGATGATCTCCTCAGGATCGATCTCAGTAGTGACAAAGATCCCTGGAATCTGTAGAAAGTCGTTAACAGAAGGGAGTAGTGGGCGGTCGAGCGTTGCGGAGAGGGCCTGGAATTGAGCCTCCAGTCTCTGGACCTTTACAATATCGATTTCCTCTGCATCGCCAGAGAGGTGTGTGATAGAGATTTGGCAATTGACGCGTCCTCGAGAGATTTGACTGAGGATGAGTTTGCGGAGAGGGGCCTCGTATTCCGAGAGGCTTCGCGGGAGGTTCATAGAGACTTCACTCTGCTTACGGTTCACCGCTGAGAGCTCTACTGACACGGAGTGTGTCGCATTACTACTCTCACCCCTGCCAAATCCTGTCATTGAATTCATAGATTCAGTGAAAAGGATGAGGGTAATACAGATCGAGGAAAAAGTGTCTAAACATTCAGAGAAGGTTCAGATTCGTAAAGGTATTATTGAGAGACAGATTATCCAAGAGGGAGCTGGCTCCTCAATAATTCGATTTTTTCTCACTAGGTCTTGGTCGATCTCTGTAAATAGTGAGAGGGAGTGAAGGAGTGGCTGGCATCCTCTTGGGTAGTGTGACCTATATAGCGTAAGGGATGAGCACATTGTAGATCACCTCTAGATCGCGAAATATGAGGGAATTGAAAAAAAGTGATTTTTTTAGTGAAGAGAGCTTGACATTCTGAATTCTGCGGTTATAGTGTCCTTCCACGAAACAGAAAAGCTCGGGTGGCGGAATTGGTAGACGCGCCAGACTAAGGATCTGGTGGCCATTGCGGCCGTGGGGGTTCGACTCCCCCCTCGAGCACCATTTCGTAAATTGCCCTGATTATTCAGGGCTTTTTTAGTTTTACGAGATAGCGTCAGCTTATACAATTCTGTAGTGTGATAAATGGCTCAGCAACACCTCAACAGATGTTATCAGGCATTGGGGTTGGCCAGCAATCAGTGTATCCTCATACCGCCTCTGGTCTCTAGTGAGGAAATGGAGTTCATCGATGGGCGGATTTCATTGGTGATCCTAACCATACGCCTAAGGGGTGCCTCTTGATCGCTTCAGGAACAAAGGCCTTCCTCCGACTCATACTACTATCTAGACGCCCCGATTGGGACTGCAACGGATGTGAACTGCGAAAACACACGAAATGACACGAAAGCGCTCTATAGACGAAGGTATATTTTCAATCTTACATCTTAAAATTTGCAATCCCCCAGGCCTATTTACAAGAATACAGAGAGAGGGGAGCCTCTCTCTGTATGTGTACTGCTTTAATATTCTATCGCGATGTGAATCGTGATAGAGGGCACAACAGGCTATGCCTGCTCTAGCTCAGCGATCTTGGCTTCGAGAGCTTTGATACGGTCGAGCATTTTTGGTAAGCGGTTGACGAGAGCCTGAGACTTACGACTATCCGCGATAGGGCGTGCAGGGGTGCCTTGATAGTACCCTGGGGTACTCATGTTCTTGGCGAGGCCTGACTGTCCTGCGACGACGACTCCTTGTCCTACACGGAGGTGTCCTGCGATACCTCCTTGGGCCCCTACGGTGACGAACTGCTCCGTGATGGTGCTCCCTGCGATGCCAGATTGTGCGACGATGAGATTATGCGCTCCTAGGACGACATTATGTGCGATCTGTACGAGGTTATCGATCTTCGTTCCCTCGGAGATGACGGTCTTACCAAAGCGGGCGCGGTCGATGGTCGAATTGGCGCCGATCTCGACCCAGTCCTCGATGACAACATTGCCGATCTGAGGGATCTTCTTGTGACGTCCATCTACGAGCTCGAACCCGAAGCCATCTGAACCGATGACGCATCCTGGTTGGAGTATGACATGAGAGCCGATAATACACTTCTCACGTACGGTGACATTAGGATAGATGATGGTGTTTTCTCCTACCGTGACATCATCACAGAGGACGGCGCCAGGGTGGATGATCGATCCATTCCCAATCGTGACATTATTTCCGATGGATGCACCAGGGAGGATTGCGACTTGATCCGAGTCAAAGTGAGCGGAAGGAGATACGAAGGCCTTTGGCGAGACTCCCATCTCTTCTGATGATTGGCTCTCCGCAAAGTGGTTAATGATCTCAGAGAAGGCGAGCGTGGGGTTCTCTACGTGGATGATGCCCACACCTTCTGGAGCTTCCTTCAGGATAGGGGGCGCGAGGACGAGACCTGACTTAGTCTGGAGGAAGTCATTGTAGTACTTCTCATTACCGAGGAAGGAGACCTCATGGGCTTCAGCTTCCGCGAGAGAGTTGATCCCAGAGAAGGAGGCATCTGTAGAAACGAAAAGATCGCCTCCGACTAGGGTGGCGATCTCTTGCGCAGAAAGAGTAGATGTACTCATCTGATTGTTGTAATAATGAGAGGGATTACTTAGCAGGAGCGCTTTCCGCAAGTTTTGCTGAGAGTTGCTCTGTGATGTCTACAGCGTCCTTTGAGTAGAGGAGGAATGGAACTTGGTTGCCACCTACTGCGGTCTTGTTGAAGACGTAGTCGTATGCGTCAGCCTTTGATGCCGCGAGGATTACTTCGTTAAGCTCGTCGAGGATGATCTTCATGTCGTCACGTGTCTTCTCCATGAGTGCTGCGTTACGGCGCTCGAGGAACTCACGACGCTCACGGTCGAGTGCGATACCTTCTTGCTTTGTTTCTTCGAATGATTTGACGAGTTCCATTTTCTTCGCTTCACCGAGGCTAGGATCGTCGATCTTCTTACGGATGTCTTGGATCTTGTCTTGGAGCGTACGGATCTTCTCAAGGCGCTCTTCGTTTTCTTTTTGGACACGAGCACGCTCTACGTTGATCTCTTTTTGTGTCTCTTCTGTCTTGTAGTAGCCTTCGAAGAGTTTGTTCATGTCAACGGTAGCTATCTTGAGTTCAGCGTGAGCGACTGACGCTACGGAGAATCCGATAAGCGCGATTGATTTAATTGCTTTGGTGAAATTCATCTCTTTGTATGTGTAGACATTTGAATAGCGTAGTCAACGCTACATCTTTCTAATTTAGTGAAAAAATCCAAAGATTTTTCATTTCTTGAGTTTTAATAATACGTAAATATAGTATCGGGCCTCTGGCAGGGAGAGGTCTTGATCTCTGGTTGGATCTCGGTATCTTTTTCGTCCTGGATAGAATTATGAAGAGTATTCGCACGATATCGGAATTGAGAGAGTGGAGAGCTGAGCAGAGCGAGGTGATCTTTGTCCCTACGATGGGAGCACTCCATGCGGGACATATGTCACTAGTGCAGGAGGCTAGGCGATGTGCGGGTGAGCGCGGGGTAGTGATCGTGAGTATCTTCGTGAATCCGACTCAGTTTGACCGTCCAGAGGATTTAGAAAATTATCCGAGCACGATCGAGAGTGATTTGGCGCTATGCGAGGAGTATGGAGTCGATGCGGTCTTCTTTCCTCAGGTTACCGATGTCTATCCTGCGGATGCATCGGTAAGTTTGATCGAGCGGAGTCTCTCTGCAACGCTCTGTGGTGCGACTCGACCTGGCCACTTTGACGGAGTATGTACCGTCGTATTGAAGCTCTATAATATGGTACAGCCGCAGGTAATGTGCTTTGGGAAGAAGGACTTCCAGCAACTCGCTATTATTCGACGCATGATGAGAGATCTGAATGTAGACGTGCAGATCGTCGGAGTCGATACGGTTCGAGAGGAGGATGGCCTCGCTATGTCCTCGAGGAATGCTCGTCTCGATCAGCTAGCGAGGGCAGAGGCGCCTCTGATCTATCAGACGCTCTGTGCGGTGAAGGCTGGAGTGGAGCAGGGCGAGCTCTCGCTCTCAGGTGTCCGATCGGCAGTGGAGCAGGGGCTCGCAGGAGTCGAGAGTGAGACGCGGATTGACTATGTCGAGGTCGTCGACGAGGAGAGTCTAGCGGTGGTTCAGGCTGAGGGTGGCGGACGATGTGTAG
Source organism: Akkermansiaceae bacterium (assembly GCA_011524615.1). Lineage (GTDB taxonomy): Bacteria > Verrucomicrobiota > Verrucomicrobiia > Verrucomicrobiales > Akkermansiaceae > WTJZ01. Next base: position 7,129 of record WTJZ01000148.1, read on the forward strand.
TAGCGGTGGCGATTTTTTTCGCAGGGATTAGGCTCATAGATCATATAACTGTTGACCTCGAGGTGGTCTAGTGGATGGTAGAGAACCCCCTAACATTATGGTAGAGACAGATTTCTTAGTTATTGGCGCAGGCATTGGCGGACTCTCATTCGCATTGAGAGCAGCGGCCTCTGGGACGGTTACGGTAATTTGTAAGGGCGCGATCATGGAGTCTAATACGAGTTGGGCTCAGGGTGGAATCTCGTCTGTTCTCGGTTTCGATCAGCGTGCTCCTGGAGATACGAATGAGAAGCACGTGGCTGATACGCTAGATGCAGGAGCTGGGCTCTGTGATGAGGAGGCGGTACGGGTATTAGTCGCGGAGGGAGAGGCTACGATCCGTGATCTCGTCGAGAGCGGGGTGAACTTCGATCAAGAAGGGGGCAAATATTCATTAGGAAAGGAAGGCGGGCATACCGAGCGTCGCATCTTACACTGCAAGGATACTACGGGTAAGGAGATCATGCTGGCACTCGTATCACAGGCACAGGCTCATCCTAATATTACGATACTGGAGGATCACTTTGCGGTGGACTTGATCACGACGACACGCCTCGGAGCGGTGACAGATGATCGGGTGCTGGGGGCATACGTGCTCTCTAAGGCTTCTGGAGATGTGATTCGCTATCGCTCTGATCGTGTGGTACTCGCGACGGGAGGCTGTGGTAAGGTCTATCTCTATACGACGAACCCTGATAGCGCGACGGGAGATGGAGTCGCGATGGCCTGGAGAGCAGGAGCTAAGGTGTCGAATATGGAGTTCACCCAGTTCCACCCTACCTGTTTTTACAACCCTGCAGCGAGTGGTGCGGAGGCTCGTTCCTTCCTCGTGTCAGAAGCTGTCAGGGGAGAGGGAGGAGTTCTCGTTGATGCCAAAGGGCGCGAGTTCATGTACGATTATGATGAGCGTGGGAGCCTAGCACCACGTGATATCGTGGCGCGTGCGATCGACCAAGAGATCAAGAAGACGGGGGCGCATTGTGTTTACCTCGATGTGACGCATAAGCCAAAGGGCTTTATGAAGGAGCGCTTCCCGTTCATTTATCAGTCCTTACGAGAATACGGATTAGATGCGGAGACAGACCCGATCCCGGTAGTACCTGCTGCTCATTACCAGTGTGGAGGGGTCTTAACAGATCTCCACGGGAAGACGACAGTGAGAGGGCTCTTTGCTGTTGGGGAGGTGGCTTGTACTGGTTTCCACGGGGCGAACAGACTCGCCTCGAACTCTCTGCTAGAGGCGAATGCGATCGCGCGCCGTGCCTACGAGGAGATGATGCGCCTCTACCCACCGAGCAAGGAGGTGATCGAGGCCCCTGCGATACCTGAGTGGAACCATGGTGATGTGACTCCTCCTGACGAGCTCGTTAATATCTATCATAACTGGGATGAAGTCCGTCGTACTATGTGGGACTATGTCTCGATCGTACGCTCTGAGAACCGTCTTCGTCGAGCCGCCTGTCGTCTGCGTAATCTCCGTATGGAGGTCCGAGAGTTTTACTGGGGCTACCGAGTGAACTACGACATTCTAGAGCTGCGTAACCTCGTGACCGTGGCCTCTCTGATTATTGACTGTGCCCAGATGAGGAAGGAGTCGAGAGGGCTCCACTATATGCTCGAGTACCCTGATAAGGTCGAGCTTCAGCGTAAGGACTCAGTACTCAGACGATTCTAAGGCGATGAGAGGACTACTCTTACTCCTACTTTCTGTGGTGGCCCTGCATGCCAATGACTTTGCACGGCTCACCCCACAGCAAAAGGCGGCGCTCTCCTATGTCAGTGAGTGGCGTAAGGATATCACCGCGACCGTATTCTGGGTGGGGGAACCTCCAGGCGGGCGTAATAAGACCCCTAACCATCAGTCATCATGGGATACGAACTGGCAGAAGAACTTTGGCGGCTTTGATAATCCAGACCCTAAGGCGCGCAGTGGCTATCGACCAAAGGCCTTTGTCCCAAAGCAAAATAGCTTCTATGTCGCCCTCCCCTATAATGATGTCCTGAAGTATAATCAGCATAAAAGGGAGGCTCCGCGTGTCATTCCATGGTTCCATACCTATAACCCTCTCCCTGGTAAGACGGTACTCAAGGGGTGCTGGGTGCAGGTTGCCCATGATGGTAAGTCGTGCTTCGCCCAATGGGAGGACTGCGGCCCATGGAATACGGATGACTACCATTACGTCTTCCTCGGGAAGAAGCCTAAGACTAAGCAAAACGGGGGAGCTGGCATCGATATCTCACC